>NZ_JAMXSA010000037.1:0-28970 GCF_024124465.1 Microbacterium sp. CnD16-F | reverse complement strand
ATGCCGCGGCCCCCTCGACGGCGGCGACCCGGACCGTCGGCGGCATGAGCAGCGGCGCCCGATCGGACAGTTCCGCGCGGGCGTAGGCCGCGTGCGTCCAGGTCGCCAGCGCACGCGCGACCGGACCGGTGACCCCGACGAGGTGGACCGGCGCGCCGGGCGCCGCGAGGGCGGCGGCGTTCGACCACCACCGGAGGCACGACTCGCCGATGCGCAGCTGCTCGGCCATGAGCATCTTGTCGCCATCCAGGAGGATCACCGCGCGGTACCCGCCCTCCGCAGGCGGCTCCGCGCCCCGCGTCGCGATGACGAGGGCGGGACGGGCGTCGACGGACACGACGGGGTGATCGCCGTCGGCGACGACGACCCGGATGCCGGGGAACGCCCGCCCGAGCTCGTCGGCGGTGCGCTCGCTGCCCGACGACGCCATCCGGAACCGCGTCCCCTGGCAGTTCGCGCAGGTCCAGTTCGGCGCCGACCGACCGCACCAGCCGCAGTCCGGGGTGGCTCCCGGTCGGCGCGCGCGGAGCGGCCCCGCGCAGTGCCGACACCGCGCCGGGTGACGGCACTCGGCGCACACGAGCACGGGCGAGTACCCCGGACGGGCGACCTGCACGAGCACCGGACCGTGCTGCAGGGCTTCGCGCGCGGCGGCGAAGGCCGCGGACGGCACGCGGGCGCCCCGGTACTCGGCCTCGTGCGTGGCCGACAGGACGACCCGCGGGCTGACGCGGCGCTGCGCGGGCACCTCGCGCACCCAGCCGAGCTGGACGAGGCGTTCGACGTCCGTCGTCCGGGTGTGACCGGCGAAGACGAGGGCGGAATGCTCCTCCTCCTGCCGCACGAGCGCCGCATCGCGGGCGTGGACCCCGGGACTCAGCGGCTCGGCGAGCAGCGGGTCGCCGTCGTCCCACAGGAGGACCGCACCGACGTCGTGGGCCGGGGCGTAGACGCTCGATCGGTTGCCCACCACGACGCAGGGCGCAGGGCTCAGCATGCGGAGGTAGGTCGCGAAGCGCTCCGGACCCGACCGCCGGGCGTCGTCGCGGACGACGGCGTCCGCCGGCACGAGCGCCGCGAGCGCCTCCAGGACCTGCGACTGGTCGCGGTGGTCCGGCACGACGATGAGCGCGCTCCGGCCGCCGTCCAGGACGAGGGTCGCGAGCGACGCGAGCAGATCCGCCCACGCGCCGCGCAGCTGCCCGGGCGAGGGATGCGGGGGCGCATCCACCGCGAGCCGCTCCCCCGCGAGCACCGCGTCGGCGAGCCCGGGGTACGCCGATGCCACCGCGCGTGCGCGGGTCGCGGCATCCGGGTCCACCGTCGGCGCCGCGGGCGGCTCCGCGGCCACCCACGCCTTCTCGGCGCGCACCATCCGTTTGGGGACAGCCAGACGCAGGATGTCGCTCGCCGAGCCGGCGGCGCGGTCCGCCACGCGTCGGGCGAGCCGGTAGAGCCCGTCGGGGAGGATCGGGACGAGGGAGACGACCGCGGCGACCTCGGACAGCGGTCTCCCGCCCGGCTCGACCTCGGCGCGCTCGATGACCCAGGCCTCGACCACGCGTCCGGCGCTCCGAAGCGGCACCTTCACACGCACGCCCGGGCGGACGTCCTCCCGGAGGGCGCTCGGGACGGCGTAGTCGAAGAGCCGATCGAGCTGCGGCAGCGGCGAGTCGATGAGGACTCGCGCGACGTCGATCACGGGGTCAGAGACCGGCGGCGGCCCGCAACGCGTCGACGCGGTCGGTGCGCTCCCAGGTGAACTCGGGGAGTTCGCGCCCGAAGTGGCCGTACGCGGCGGTCTGCGCGTAGATGGGACGCAGCAGGTCGAGGTCGTCGATGATCGCCTGCGGACGCAGGTCGAACACGTCGCGGATCGCGGCCGTGATCGCCTCGTCGGAGACGTGACCGGTGCCGAACGTCTCGACGTAGAGCCCGACCGGCGCGGCGCGGCCGATGGCGTACGCCACCTGCACCTCGAGACGATCGGCCAGACCCGCCGCGACCGCGTTCTTGGCGACCCAGCGCATCGCATACGCCGCCGAACGGTCGACCTTGGACGGGTCCTTGCCGCTGAATGCCCCGCCGCCGTGTCGGGCGGCGCCGCCGTAGGTGTCGATGATGATCTTGCGTCCCGTCAGGCCCGCATCGCCCTTCGGACCGCCGACGACGAAGGGGCCTGCCGGGTTGATGACGTACCGGACGTCCGAGACGTCGAGCCCCGTCTGGGCGAGGACGGGGTCGATGACCTCGGCCTGGACCGCCGCGCGGAGCGCCGGCAGCGAGATGTCGGGGTGGTGCTGCGTCGACAGCACCACGGTGTCGACGGTGCGCGGGGTCGTGCCCTCGTACCCGAGCGTGACCTGCGTCTTGCCGTCGGGACGGAGGAAGGGCAGGGCGCCGCTGCGGCGGGCGTCCGTCAGCCGCTCGGCGAGGCGGTGCGCCGCCCAGATCGCGGTCGGCATGTACTGGGGCGTCTCGTTCGTGGCGTAGCCGAACATGATGCCCTGATCGCCCGCCCCGAGCGCGTCGACGGGGTCCACCGAACCGCCTTCGCGGTGCTCGAGCGCGTTGTCGACACCCGCGGCGATGTCGCCGGACTGCTCGCCGATCGAGACCGTCACGCCGCAGGAGTCGCCGTCGAAGCCGGTCTCGGACGAGGTGTAGCCGATGCGGTTCACGACACGACGGACGATCCCGGGGATGTCGACGTAGCCGTCGGTGCGCACCTCGCCCGCGACATGGACGAGCCCCGTGGTGACGAGGGTCTCGACGGCGACGCGGCTGCCGGGGTCGACCTCGAGCAGGGCGTCGAGGATGCTGTCGGAGATCTGGTCGCAGATCTTGTCGGGGTGACCTTCGGTCACGGACTCCGACGTGAACAGGCGCAGCGCAGTCATCGGTCCTCCAGAGGGCGGATCGGGCGTGTGGAAACCATCATGCCCGCGGTCCCCGACACCGGGGATTCGCGGGCATGAGCATGACGCCGTGTGGCGCCCGGGTCATGACGTCGAGGTCACTCGGCCGCGCGCAGGCGCAGCTTGTCCTCGTGGATCTCGTGGAGGGCGATCGTGAGGGGCTTGTCCTCGACGTTCGAGTCGACGAGGGGGCCCACGTTGTCGAAGAGGTTGCCCTCGTGGAGGTCCGAGTAGTAGTCGTTGATCTGACGCGCACGCTTGGATGCGTAGATCACGAGCTGGTACTTCGAGTCGACCTTGTCGAGCAGTGCGTCGATGGGCGGGTCGATGATGCCCTGGTCACGGTTGGCCATGGTGGTCCTCCAGGATCGGTGAGGCGAGAAGACTGCACGGACGCGCGTGTGCGCGGCGCGGCATCCCGCCAGTCTACAGGGCGCGCGGTGGTTCCGCCGCGCGGGCGGTCACCGGCTGAGCAGCTGCCGCTTCGAGCTCAGCACCCCGGTGTCGAACCCGGCGAGGTGGAGCCCGCCGTGGAAGCGCGCGTGCTCGATCTTGACGCAGCGGTCCATGACGACCGACAGTCCCGCGTCGGCGGCGATCTTCGCGGCTCCCTCGTGCCACGAGCCGAGCTGCAGCCAGAGGGTCGAGGCGCCGGCATCCACCGCCTCCTGGGCGACGCCCGGCAGGTCGTCGTGCTTTCGGAACACGTCGACGATGTCGGGGGCGACGGGGAGGTCGGCGAGCGAGGCGTACGCGGGCTGCCCGAGGATCTCAGTGGCCCGCGGGTTGACGTAGTACACGTCGTACGGCGAACTCCCCCGCAGGTAAGTCGCGACGAAGTAGCTCGCCCGCGCCGGGTTGTCGGAGGCGCCGACGATCGCGATCGTCTTCGCGCGGCGGAGGATCTCGAACCGCTCCTGCGCTCCGGCCGACGGCCACGTGCGGGGGGCGGAGTGGTGCCCGGCGGGCGTGGGCAGGGCGCACGCATTCGTGTCGCTCATCGGCTGACTCCTGTGGCTCGGGTGAGGGCCTGATCGAGGTCCCAGATGATGTCCTCGGGGTCTTCGAGACCGACCGAGATGCGGATGAGGTCGGCGGGGACGCCGGCGGCGACGAGCTGTTCGGCGCTCAGCTGCTGGTGCGTCGTCGAGGCGGGGTGGATGACGAGGGTCCGCGCGTCGCCGATGTTGGCAAGGTGCGAGGCGAGCTGCAGCGCGTCGATGACGGCCTCGCCCGCCCGCCGCCCCGCGGCCACCCGCTCCGCCTCGGTCGACGTCTCGTCGCCCGCCTTCACGCCGAACGCGAAGACCGACCCCGGTCCGAGCGGCAGGTACTTCTGCGCCCGTGCATGGTGCGGATGACCGGGAAGCCCCGCCCACGTCACGAACGAGACGCGGGGGTCGGAGTCCAGCCACTCGGCGACGATGCGCGCATTCGCGAGATGCCCGTCGATGCGCTGCGGCAAGGTCTCGACGCCCTGCAGCAGCAGGAACGCGGAGTGCGGGCTGAGCGCCGCACCGATGTCGCGGAGCTGCTCGGTGCGGAGCTTGGTGAGGAAGCCGTACTCGCCGAAGTTGTCCCACCAGCGGATGCCGCCGTAGGAGGCCACCGGCTCGGTCATCTGCGGGAACTTCCCGTTGCCCCAGTCGAACGTCCCCTTCTCGACGACCACGCCGCCGAGGGTGGTGCCGTGCCCGCCGAGGAACTTGGTGACCGAATGGATGACGATGTCCGCGCCGTGCTCGAGCGGCCGGGCGAGGTAGGGGGTCGCGAGGGTCGAGTCGACGACGAGCGGGATGCCGGCCGCGTGAGCGACCTCGGCGAGCCCCTCGATGTCGGCGATCTCGCCCGACGGGTTGCCGATCGTCTCGACGTAGAGGACCTTCGTCTCGGGCCGGATCGCCGCGGCGTAGTCGGCCGGATCGCTCGAGGCGACGAACGTGGTGTCGACGCCGAAGCGGCGGAGAGTCACGTCGAGCTGCGTGACGGTGCCGCCGTAGAGCTGCGCCGACGCGACGACGTGGTCGCCGACGCCGACCAGGGCGGCGAACGTGATGAACTCCGCACTCATCCCCGACGCCGTCGCGACCGCGCCGATCCCACCCTCGAGCGATGCGAGGCGCTCCTCGAGCGCGGCGACGGTGGGGTTGCCGATGCGTGAGTAGATGTTGCCGTACTTCTGCAGCGCGAACAGGTTCGCGGCATCCGTCGCGTCGTCGAAGACGAACGAGGAGGTCTGGTAGATCGGCACGGCGCGGGCGCCGGTGGCGGCATCCGGGGTCCCTCCAGCGTGAAGGGCGCGGGTGCGGAAGCCGAAGCGGTGTTCGTCGGTCATGTCTTCTCTCTCGGGATGCCGCGTGTCAGGCCGCGGCGAGGGCGGCGGCGATCTCTGCGACGGCGTCGGGGTTCTGCAGCGACGTGGTGTCGCCGAGCGGCGCGGGCTCGCGGCCGGCACGGCGGTCCTGCTCCGCCTGCCACAGCTGGGCGAGCAGGCGGCGGAGGATCTTGCCGGAACGGGTCTTCGGCAGGTCCGGGACGACGAGCACATGGCGGGGCTTGGCGACCGGCCCGATCTCGCGCGCGACGTGCGCGCGGAGGTCGGCGGCATCCGGCTCCCCCGCCCCGGACGGGACGACGAAGGCCGCGACCGCGTGGCCGGTGACGGGATCAGCGACGGCCGTCGTGCCCGCCTCGCCCACCGTCTCGTGCGCCACGAGCACCGATTCGATCTCGATCGTCGACAGACGGTGACCGGAGACGTTCACGACGTCGTCGAGTCGTCCGAGGATGCGGATGTGGCCGTCGGCGTCGCGGGTCGCGCCGTCGCCGGCGACGTAGTAGCCGCCGTACTCCCCGTGCCCGGCGTAGGCCGACCAGTACGCGTCGCGGTAGCGGTCCGGGTCACCCCACACGGTCCGCGCCATGCCCGGCCAGGGGCGGCGCACGACGAGCGTTCCCGAGCGTCCCGGCGGGACCTCGCGGCCTTCGGCGTCCACGACGGCCGCGTCGATCCCCGGCAGCGGGACGGTCGCGGAGCCGGGCTTCAGGGTCGTGACGCCGGGCAGCGGGGCGATCATCGCCGCACCGGTCTCGGACTGCCACCACGTGTCGACGACGGGCACCTCGTCGCGGCCGAACGTGCGACGGAACCACACCCACGCGGCGGGGTTGATCGCCTCGCCCACGGTGCCGAGCAGGCGGATGCGAGACAGGTCATGACCGGCCGGGAGCGCGTCGCCGAACCAGGTCATGAAGGTGCGGATGAGGGTGGGAGCCGTGTAGTAGACGGTCACCCCGTAGCGCTCGATGATCTCCAGATGACGCTCGCGGTTCGGCGTATCGGGCGTCCCCTCGTAGATGACCTGCGTGAGACCGTTCGAGAGCGGGCCGTAGATCTCGTAGGTGTGCGCGGTGACCCAGGCGAGGTCGGCGGTGCACCAGTGCACGTCGTCGGGCTTCGCGTCGAAGTGGGCCCAGTGCGCCCAGCTCGCGTGCGTGAGGTACCCGCCCGAGGTGTGCACGAGGCCCTTCGGCCTGCCCGTCGTGCCGGAGGTGTAGATGATGAAGAGCGGATGCTCCGCCTCGAACGCCGGCGCCGCGTGGACGGGCGCCGCCGTGTCGACCACCTCGTGCCACCAGACGTCGCGACCCGGGGTCCACGCGACCTCGTCGCCGGTGCGCCGGACGACCAGCACGTGCTCGAGGGACGGCAGTCCCGCAGCCGCGGTGTCGGCGGCGGACTTCACCTCGACCGCTCCCCCGCGGCGGAACTGCCCGTCGCTCGTGACGAGCAGCTTCGCGCCGGTGTCTTCGAGGCGGAACCGCAGCGCCTCAGCCGAGAACCCGCCGAACACGAGCGAATGCACGGCGCCGATCCGTGCACACGCGAGGGTGATCACGACCGTTTCGACGAGGACCGGCAGGTAGACGACGACGCGATCGCCCGGACGGATGCCGAGGGCGGTGAGCGCGTTCGCCGCCTGCGACACCCGACGCTGCAGGTCCGCGTACGTGACGGCGGTGCGGTCGCCGGGCTCGCCTTCGAAGTAGAGAGCGACCTTCTCACCTCGCCCGGCCGCGACGTGGCGGTCGACGCAGTTCACGGCGACGTTCAGGGTGCCCCCGTCGAACCAGCGGGCGACCGGGACGGCGAGTGTGCCGTCGTCGGAGCGGGCGGGGGGCTGCCAGTCGAGCGCGGTGTGCCAGGGGGTCGTCCAATCCAGGCGCCGCGCGGCACGCTCCCAGAAGGCCAGGGGATCCGCGGCAGCCTCCCCGTACGCATCGGCGGTCACGTTGGCCTGCGCGGCGAACGTGGGCGGCGCCGGGTAGGCGCGGGTCTCGACGAGGCGCAGCTCGTCGTCTGCGGTCGTCGAAGTCATGACCACTTCCGCAGGACACGGCGCTGGAGCAGGGTGACGAGCGCGTTCGAGAGCACCCCGAGGCCCGCCAGGATGACAATCGCCAGGAAGATGCGGTCGACGCGTCCCGTGCTCTGCGAATCGGTGAGCAAGTATCCGAGACCCATCGAGGCGGAGATGAGCTCCGCGGCGACGAGGAACAACCACGCCTGCGCGAGCGCCAGGCGCAGACCCGAGACGAGGGAGGGGACGGTCGCCGGCAGCTGGACGGTGCGGAACAGCTCCCACCCGCGGAGACCGAACGAGCGCGCCATCTCGACGAGGTGCGGATCGACATGGCGGAGGGCGCCCGCGACGGTCGTGAAGACCGGGAAGAACGCGCCGATCGCCACCAGCGTCACCTTCGGCTCCTCGCCGATGCCCATCCACAACAGCAGGAGCGGCACCAACGCCAGCGACGGGATCGCGCGGAAACCCGCGAGGATCGGGCTGAGCAGGACGTCCCCGGAACGGGTCAGCCCGACGACCGCGGCGACGGCGAGGCCCACGACGGACCCGACCGCGAAGCCGAGGACGACGCGCTGCACCGAGATCGCGATGTGGCGCCACAAGGTGCCGTCTTGGGCGAGCCCCACCGCCGCGTTCAGGACGTCGACCGGCGCGGGCAGGCGATAGGTCGGGATCACCCCGAACGCCGTCACCGCCTGCCACAAGGCGAGGAGGGCGACGGGGACGACGAGTCCGCCCACGACGCGGACGCTCGTGCGGGACCAGAACGGCCGCACCGCCGCCGCGCCCGAGGGCGCCGCGGCGGTGGAGGTCGCCTCTGCGGAGGCCGTCACGATCAGCCCGCGGCCTTCTCGGCGAACGTCGGCTCGATGATCGTGTCGAGCGCCGTGTCCACGGCATCCTGCCCACCGGTCACCGCGTCGGAGTCGACGAGCACCGGAGCGATCTTCTTCAGGACCGCCAGCTGGGCGTCGCCGGGGATGCCGCTGACGTCGAGGTTCGAGCGCTCGGAGATGACGGTGGTCGCGACGACGGGGTCGATCCCGGCGACCTCGGCGAGGAGCGCCGCGGTCTCGTCTGGGTTCGCCAGAGCCCACTCGCGGGCCTCCTCGTACGCGTCGACGACGACCTGCGCGACGTCGGCGTGGTCGGTGAGGAACTCCTCGGTCGCGTTGAGGAAGCCGTACGAGTTGAAGTCGACGTTCCGGTAGATCAGCTTGTCGCCCGATTCGACCTCGGCGGCCGCCATGATCGGGTCGAGACCGGCCCACGCGTCGACCGATCCGCCGTCGAGGGCCGAGCGGCCGTCGGCGTGCTGCAGGTTCTGCACCTCGACGTCCGAGACGCCGAGTCCGGCCGTCTCGAGCGCCTGCAGCAGGAAGAAGTACGGGTCGGTGCCGCTGGTGGCCGCGACCTTCTTGCCCTTCAAGTCGGCGATCGAGGTGATGTCGCTGTCGGGGCCGACGACGATCGCCGACCATTCGGGCTGCGAGTAGACGTCGATGACCTTGATCGGCGAACCGTTGGCGCGGGCCAGCAGCGCGGCGGAGCCGGCCGTGGAGCCGACGTCGAGCGAACCGGCACGCAGCAGCTCGTTGGCCTTGTTCGACCCGGCGGACTGCGTCCACTCGACGTCGACGTCGTCGCCGAGCGCCTTCTCGATGAGGGCCTGGTCCTTCACGACGAGGCTCAGCGGGTTGTAGGTCGCGAAGTCGATCGACAGCGTGTCGGTGGACCACTCTCCCGTGCTCTCGGTGGTGGAGGCGGCGTTCTCGCCGGCGAGGCACCCCGTGGCCATGAGCATCACCGCTCCCGCCACGACGATCGTGGGGACGGTGCGGCGGATGACGGTGCTCATCGGGTCTCCTGAGGGGTTGAGCGGTGGGTGTCGACGCCGAGTCCGTCGAGGAGCTCGGCGCGGAGGTCCGTGAAGCCGCGATCGGCGCGGTCACGGGGGCGGATGCCGGGAACCTCGATCACGCGTGCGATCGAGGATTCCCGGGATCCGGCGTCGATCGCGCGCAGCTGCAGCACGCGGTCGGCGAGGTAGAGGGCCTCCTCGACGTCGTGCGTCACGAGGACGACGGTCGTCGGTTCGGCGGAGTGGATGTCGAGGAGGAGATCCTGCATCCGCAGCCGCGTGAGCGCGTCGAGGGCGCCGAACGGCTCGTCGAGCAGCAGCACCTCGGGTCCGCGGGCGAGGGCGCGCGCGAGGGATGCGCGCTGCGCCATCCCCCCGGAGACCTCGCTCGGTCGACGCGTCGCGGCGGAGGTCAGCCCCACGAGGTCGAGCAGCTCGGCGACGCGGGCTCTCGTCGCGGCGCGCGCGGTGCCGCGCGGCATCCCGAGTTCGACGTTCTCGGCGATGCTGCGCCACGGCAGCAGGCGCGGCTCCTGGAAGGCCACGGCGGTGCGCTCGTCGGTGTCGCGGAGCGGCGTGCCGTCGAGCGTCACCGACCCCGCGGTCGGGGTGTCGAGGCCTGCCAGCAGACGCAGGAGCGTGGACTTGCCGCACCCGGACGGACCGACCACGGCGACGATCTCCCCGGGGTCGATCGTCAGGTCGACGCCGCGGAGCACCGAGACGGCGCCGTTCGCGCCGGCGAAGGTGCGTTCCACACCCGCGAGCGACACCGCCCCGGGTGCCGAGGCGGGACTCGACGCAGGCGCGGTGGCGGTCAGGACGGTGGACATGCGTCCAGCTTTCCGGACCGCCGCCGTCCCGCCTCATCGGCTGTAACGGTCTGAAACGAATCGTTCCCAGCGGGCGTCAGCGGGCGAGGTCCGCCACTTCGGCGGCAGCCCGGGCGACGTCGTCGTTCACGACGCGGTAGTCGAACTCGCCCTGCGAGGCCAGCTCGACCCGGGCGGTCTTCAGGCGGCGTGCCCGCTCCTCCTCGCCCTCGGTGCCCCGCCCCACGAGGCGGTTCACGAGCTCGTCCCAGCTCGGCGGCAGAAGGAAGACGAGCGTCGCGTCCGGCGCGGCGGCCCGCACCTGACGCGCACCCTGCAGGTCGATCTCGAGCAGCACCGTCCGTCCTTCGGCGAGGGCGGCGTCGATGGGACGACGCGGCGTGCCGTACCGGTAGGCGTTGTGGACCGTCGCGTGCTCGAGGAGCTCGCCGTCGCGCACCATCCGGTCGAACTCCGCGTCGTCGACGAAGAAGTAGTGCTCCCCCTCGACCTCGCCCGGCCGGGGCGGCCGCGTCGTGGCCGAGACCGACAGCAGGATCTCGGGGTGGTGCTCCTTGATGTGCGCGGCGACGGTGCCCTTGCCGACCGCGGTCGGGCCGGCCAGGACGATCAGCCGACTGCGCTCGGCGCGCGCGCGGGGCTCGGGCAGCCGGCGGTCGAGGTACTCCTGCAGCACCTGGCGCTGACGGATGCCGAGACCGCCGATCTTCTTCACCGGTGCGATCTGCAGGTCGGTCAGGATCCGGTCGCGCTTGCCCTCGCCGATGGCGGGGATCGCGGTCAGGAATTCGGTCACGCGCATGGCGGCCGCCGCGGACTGGGGCTCGGCCCACGCGCGTCGCAGGAGGTCCTGCGGGCTGATGACGCGCGTCGAGACGTCGCGCTTGAGCGCGGCACGCTCGCGGCGTGCCGCGACTGCGCGTCGCGATGCGGCGGCGCGGTCGACCTCGGGAGGGGTGCGGGAGTCAGGCATGTCGTGCGTCCTGGAGTTCGGAGTTGTGGGTGTCGATGGCCGCGCCGATCCCGTCGGGACCCGCGCCGAGGATGCTGCGGCTCGCACTGGCGAGCACCTGCCGGGCGAGCGGACCGAACCGCTCGGTGAGGTCGCGCAGGCGGGCACCCTGCGCGCCGAACCCCGGGGCAAGGATCGATGCGCGGTGCAGCGAGGCATCCGACAGTCCGAGGTCGGCGCGTTCCACTGTAGCCCCGACGACGAACCCCACCGGCCCGAACCTGTCGTCCCCGACGACCGCCGAGGCGTTCGCGGCTCCGGCACGCTGGGCGACCCAGTCAGCCACCGTCTGGCCGCGCTCCGCGTCGACCGCCGTGACCTCGGCGGACTGGAGGCCGGCCGCCTCGGGGTTGCTCGTCGCGGCGAGGACGTACACGCCCTTGCCCGCACGCACGGCGGTCGCGATCGTGCCGCGCAGCGAGTCCGGGCCGAGGTATGGGCTGACCGTCACGGCATCCGATTCCAACGGGGACCCGGCTGCGAGCCACGCCTCGGCGTAGCCGTCCATCGTCGTGCCGATGTCGCCGCGCTTGGCGTCGGCGATCACGACGAGGCCCGCCGCGCGCGCCGTGCCGATGACCTCCTCGAGGGCGGCGAACCCGGCCGACCCGTAGCGCTCGAAGAACGCCACCTGCGGCTTCACAACGCCGACGCGGGTGCGCGCGGCATCCACCACCCGCAGGCCGAACTCGCGGACACCCGCAGCGGATGCCGGGAGCCCCCACGCGTCCAGGAGGGACGCGTGGGGGTCGATCCCGACGCACAGCGGGCCTCGGGCGTCGACCGCCGCGGCCAGCCGTGAACCGAATGAGGTCACACCGCCGCCTTCCGGTCGGCGGCGTACTCCTGGAGGCTCCGAACCGCGAAGCCCTCGCGGAGGACCGGCATGGCCGATACCGCGGCACCGAGGACGGCCATCGTCGTGAACAGCGCCTTGTCGGCGGCCACGGCGGCGGCGCGGATCTCGTACCCGTCGGCGCGGGCGATGCCGCCCGAGGGCGTGTTCACGACGATGTCGATCTCGCCGGCGTTGATGAGGTCGACGACGTTCGACTCACCGGAGTCCTGCGTCTCGGAATACTTCGAGACGACCTCCACCCGGATGCCGTTGCGGGCGAGGATCTCGGCCGTGCCCTCGGTGGCGATGAGCGTGTAGCCGAGTTCCTGCAACCGGTGGGCGGGCAGGATGACGGCGCGCTTGTCGTCGTCGGCGACCGACAGGAACACGGTGCCCGAGGTCGGCATCCCGCCGTACGCAGCCGCCTGGCTCTTCGCGAACGCCGTCGGGAAGTCGCGGTCGATGCCCATGACCTCACCCGTCGAGCGCATCTCGGGGCCGAGCACCGAGTCGACGGTTCGACCGTCGGCGGTGCGGAACCGCTTGAAGGGCAGCACGGCTTCCTTCACCGCGACGGGGGCGTCGAGCGGAACGCGCGAGCCGTCCTGCTCGGGCAGGAGGCCTTCGGCGATGAGCTCGGCGATCGACGCGCCCGCCATGATGCGGCTGGCGGCCTTGGCCATCGGGATGCCGAGGGCCTTGGACACGAACGGCACGGTGCGCGATGCGCGCGGGTTGGCCTCGATGACGTACAGGACGCCGGCCGAGACCGCGAACTGCACGTTCAGCAGGCCCCGTACCCCGACGCCCTCGGCGATCGCGTGGGTCGCGGTGCGCACGCGGTCGATCTCGCCGCGTCCGAGCGACATCGGCGGCAGGGTGCACGACGAGTCGCCGGAATGGATGCCGGCCTCCTCGAGGTGCTCCATGACGCCGCCGATGTAGAGCTGCTCGCCGTCGAAGAGCGCGTCGACGTCGATCTCCACGGCGTCGTCGAGGAAGCGGTCCACGAGCAGCGGCGCGTCCTCGCGGATGATCGCCTGGTCGGCGATGCGGACGAAGTAGTCGCGCAGGCTCGCGGTGTCGTAGACGATCTCCATGCCGCGTCCGCCGAGCACGAAGCTCGGGCGCACCAGGACGGGGTAACCGATCTCCTCGGCGATCGCGATCGCGCCCGCCTCGTCGGTGGCCGTGCCGTGGCGCGGCGCCATGAGTCCCGCCCGGTCGAGCAGCTGCGAGAACTGCTCGCGCTCCTCGGCGATGTCGATCGCGGCGGGCTTCGTGCCGAGGATCGTGTAGCCGGCGGCCTCGATCCCCTTCGCGAGTCCGAGCGGGGTCTGACCGCCGAGCTGGCAGACGACGCCGACGATCTCGCCCGACTGCGCCTCGGCGTGCAGGACCTCGAGGACGTCCTCGAGCGTGAGCGGCTCGAAGTAGAGCCGGTCGCTCGTGTCATAGTCGGTCGAGACCGTCTCGGGGTTGCAGTTGACCATGATGGTCTCGAAACCGGCATCCGACAGCGCGAAGGACGCATGGACGCACGAGTAGTCGAACTCGACGCCCTGGCCGATGCGGTTCGGGCCCGAGCCGATGATGACGACCTTGCGGCCCTCGCTCGGCGTGACCTCGGTCTCGCGGTCGTACGAGGAGTAGTGGTACGGCGTGAGGGCCGGGAACTCGCCCGCGCACGTGTCGACGGTCTTGTAGACCGGGCGCAGTCCGATGCCGTGACGGATGCCGCGCACCTCCGCTTCGCCGATGCCGCGGATCTCCGCGATCTGGGCGTCGCTGAAGCCGTGGTCCTTCGCGAGGCGCAGGACATCCTCGGTCAGGTCGGCGGCCTCGCGGATGTACTCGGCCACCTCGTTGATGAGGATCATCTGGTCGAGGAACCACGGGTCGATTGCCGTCGCCTCGAACGCCTGCTCGAGCGTCGCGCCCTTGCGGAGCGCCTGTTGCAGCACGACGATCCGGCCGTCGGTCGGGGTCTTCGCGATCTCGAGGAGCTCCTCCACCGAGCGCTCCTCGGCGCCCCAGTGGAAGCTCGAACCGCGCTTCTCGAGGGAGCGCAGCGCCTTCTGCAGGGCCGTCGTGTAGTTGCGGCCGATCGCCATCGCCTCACCCACCGATTTCATGGTGGTCGTCAGCGTCGTGTCGGCGGCGGGGAACTTCTCGAAGTTGAAGCGGGGCACCTTGACGACGACGTAGTCGAGCGTCGGCTCGAAGCTCGCCGGCGTCGCCTTCGTGATGTCGTTGGGCACCTCGTCGAGGCGGTAGCCGATCGCGAGCTTCGCGGCGAGCTTGGCGATCGGGAAGCCGGTTGCCTTCGAGGCGAGGGCCGACGAGCGCGAGACACGCGGGTTCATCTCGATGACGATGATGCGGCCGGTCTGCGGGTCGACGGCGAACTGGATGTTGCAGCCGCCGGTGTCGACGCCGACGGCGCGGATGATGTCGATGCCGATGTCGCGGAGCTTCTGGTACTCGCGGTCGGTCAGCGTCAGTGCCGGCGCCACGGTGATCGAGTCGCCCGTGTGCACGCCGACCGGGTCGACGTTCTCGATCGAGCACACGACGACCGTGTTGTCGGCGGTATCGCGCATGAGCTCGAGCTCGTACTCCTTCCATCCGAGGATCGACTCTTCCAGGAGCACCTCGGTCGTGGGAGAGTCGCGCAGGCCCGCGCCGCCGATGCGGCGGAGGTCCTCCTCGTCGTACGCGAAGCCGGAGCCCAGCCCGCCCATCGTGAAGGAGGGACGGACCACGAGCGGGTACCCGAGCTCGGCGGCACCGGCGAGCAGGTCGTCCATGGTGTGCGCGATGACGCTGCGGGCGACATCGGCGCCGGACTCGAGGACGAGCTCCTTGAAGACCTGGCGGTCCTCGCCCTTGCGGATCGCGTCGACCTTCGCGCCGATGAGCTCGACGCCGTATTTCTCGAGGATGCCGCGGTCGTGCAGCGCCATCGCGGCGTTGAGCGCCGTCTGGCCGCCGAGGGTCGGGAGGATCGCGTCGGGCTTCTCCTTGGCGATGATGGTCTCGATAACCTCGGGAGTGATCGGCTCGACGTAGGTCGCGTCGGCGAAGTCGGGGTCGGTCATGATCGTGGCCGGGTTCGAGTTCACCAGGATGACGCGCACGCCCTCCTCGCGGAGGACCCGGCACGCCTGGGTGCCGGAGTAGTCGAACTCGCAGGCCTGACCGATGACGATCGGGCCCGATCCGATGACGAGGACGCTGTTGATGTCGTCGCGCTTAGGCATTCTGGGTCGTCTCCTGAGTGGCGATCACGAGGTCGCGGAAGCGGTCGAAGAGGTAGTTGGCGTCGTGCGGGCCGGCGGCGGCCTCGGGGTGGTACTGCACGCTGAACGCCGGGAGGTCGAGGGCGCGCAGGCCCTCCACCACGTTGTCGTTGAGACCGACGTGGCTCACCTCGACGCGGCCGTAGCCGTTCGGGCTGTCGATGACGCCCTCAATGGGCGCGTCCACGGCGAACCCGTGGTTGTGCGCCGTGATCTCGACGCGACCGGTCGTCTTGTCGAGGACGGGCTGGTTGATGCCGCGGTGCCCGAAGGGCAGCTTGTACGTGCCGAACCCGAGAGCGCGGCCGAACAGCTGGTTGCCGAAGCAGATGCCGAAGAAGGGCAGGCGCGCATCCAGCACCTCGCGCAGCAGCGCGACGTGACGGTCGGATGCCGCGGGGTCGCCGGGGCCGTTCGAGTAGAAGACCGCCACCGGGTCGATCGCCTGGATGTCGGCGAACGTGATCGACTGCGGGAGGACGTGCACCTCGAATCCGCGGGCGGCGAGGTTGTTCACGGTGGCCTGCTTGACGCCGAGGTCGAGGATCGCGAGGTTGCCGATCTTCTCGCCCACCGCCGGGGTCACCTCGGCGGCGGCGACCGAGACGTCGGCGGACAGGTTCTGCCCGCTCATCTCGGGCGCCTCGCGCACGATGCGCAGTTGCTCGTCGTCGGTGAGGGATGCGGCATCCCCCGAGAACACGCCTCCGCGCATCGAGCCGGCGGAGCGGAGCACACGCGTCACCGCACGGGTGTCGACGCCGCTGATCCCGACGATGCCGTCGCGGACGAGGGCGTCCTCGAGCGAGTGGTCGGCGCGCCAGTTCGAGACGATGCGCGACGGGTCGCGGAGGACGTAGCCCGACACCCAGATGCGGCGCGACTCGTGGTCCTCGCCGTTCATGCCGGTGTTGCCGATGTGGGGCGCGGTCTGCAGGACGATCTGACCCGCGTAGGACGGGTCGGTGATCGTCTCCTGGTAACCGGTCATCGCGGTGGCGAAGACGACCTCGCCGAGGGTGGTGCCGCGCGCGCCGTAGGCGTGACCGGGGTGGCGGGAACCGTCTTCGAGGACGAGGACGGCGGGTTCGGGAGCCTGGAATCTCTGAATGCTCATGCGTCGCTTCCGGGAGTCTGCTGGGGGGAGGTGGGAGTGGGGGTGGCGGGGAGGATCCCGGCGATCGCGTCGGCGAGCGAGCGGGCCGAGGTGTCCTGCGGGCGGAGGTAGCTGTCGACGAGAGTGCCCTCGGGCGTCGTCCACGCGACGCGGACGAGCCCGTCGCGCTCGACGACCCGGTCGATGGCGACCGTGGCCTGTCCCGCGTCGACGAGGCGGTCCGCCGCGAGGAAGACGCGCGGCTGGCCGGTCAGATCGAGCGCGACGCCGCGGTCGGTGACGGTGACGTCGACGCGCGAGCGGAAGGCGAGCCCGCGGATCGCGAGCCGCTCGAGCGGCTCGTCGTGGCGCGTCGTCGCGACGTACAGTCCCTCGGACCGCAATCGCGTCGTGGCGCCGGCCGGTGCCTCGCCGACGGGAGCGGTCAGGCCCGCATCCCGCCGGGATCGTCGTCGCCACGCGAGGAGGCCCGCGAGGATCAGGAGCGCCGCGACCGCCGCCATGATGAGGCCGGCGGCCTCGCGGCTCACGGGGCGACCTCGTCGACGACGACGCCGTCCGCCACGGTCTGTCGCCCGCGGAAGAACGTCGCACGCACCTCGCCCGGCAGCTCCCGCCCGAGGTAGGGCGAGTTGACGCTCCGGCCCCGCAGGTCGTCGGTGCCGAACACGCGGACCGGGTTCGCGTCGTAGAGGGTGAGGGATGCCGGGGCGCCGACCGCGAGCGGCGTGCCGGCGTCGGCGAGGCGGCCGATGCGGGCCGGAGCGGTCGACATGACGCGCGCCACGTCGGCCCACTCCAGCAGACCGGTCTCGATCATCGCGGCGTGAACGACGCGGAGCGCCGATTCGAGCCCCACCATGCCGTTCGCCGCCGCCTGCCACTCGCACGTCTTCGCCTCGGCGGGGTGCGGCGCGTGGTCGGTCGCGACGATGTCGATCGTGCCGTCGGCGAGACCCTCGCGAACGGCCATCACGTCCTCGTCGCGCCGCAGCGGCGGGTTCACCTTGAACCGCGGGTCGTAGCCGCGGACGAGCTCCTCGGTGAGCAGCAGGTGGTGGGGCGTGACCTCGGCGGTCACGTGGATGCCGCGCTTCTTGGCCCACCGGATGAGGTCGACCGATCCCGCGGTGGAGAGGTGGCACACGTGCAGGCGCGATCCGACGTGCTCGGCCAGCAGCACGTCGCGGGCGATGATCGACTCCTCGGCGACCGCCGGCCAGCCGGTCAGCCCGAGCTCCGCCGAGACGGTGCCCTCGTTCATCTGCGCGCCCTCGGTGAGCCGCGGGTCCTGCGCGTGCTGCGCGACGACGCCGTCGAAGGACTTCACGTACTCCAGCGCGCGCCGCATGATGAGCGGGTCGTAGACGCAGAAGCCGTCGTCGCTGAAGACGCGGACGCGGGCACGCGACGACGCCATGGCGCCGAGCTCGGCGAGCCGCTCCCCCTTCTGCCCGACCGTGACGGCGCCGATCGGCTGCACGTGGACGTAGCCCGCGGCCTCGCCGAGGGCGAGCTCCTGTTCGACGACGCCGGCCGTGTCGGCGACGGGTGAGGTGTTCGGCATCGCGAAGACGGTCGTGTAGCCGCCCGCGGCAGCCGCCCGCGATCCGGTGAGGATCGTCTCGGACGCCTCGTAGCCGGGCTCGCGGAGGTGGGTGTGCAGGTCGACGAGTCCCGGCAGCGCGATCAGGCCGTCGGCATCCACCGTCCGCGCCCCGGCGGCGCTGAGTCCGGAACCCAGCTCGGCGATGACACCGTCCCGGATCAGGATGTCGGCGGCGATGCCGCCGTCGATCCGCGCTCCGCGGATGAGGGTGGTCTCGGTCATCGGGCCTCCTCCTGTGCGTCGTGGGTGGGTCGCTCCCCCGCCAGGAGCAGGTAAAGCGCCGCCATGCGCACCGACACCCCGTTCGCGACCTGTTCGAGAACGGTCGAGCGTGGCGAATCGGCGGCGTCGGCGGAGATCTCCAGACCCCGGTTCATGGGTCCGGGATGCAGGACAATGCTATCGGTCGGCAGGGCGGCCATCCGCGCGGCATCCAATCCCCAGCGCCGCGAATACTCCCGCTCAGTCGGGAAATAGGCGGCATTCATCCGCTCGAGCTGGATGCGGAGCATCATGACCGCGTCGGGGGCGTCGGCGATGGCCTGATCGAGGTCGTAGAGGACGGTGACCGGCCACGCCGTCACGTCCTGCGGGACGAGGGTCGGCGGCGCGACGAGGGTGACGCGCGCCCCGAGGGTCGTGAGCAGCCAGACGTTCGACCGGGCGACGCGTGAGTGCAGGATGTCGCCGACGATCGCGACGTGCAGGCCCGACAGGTCGCGACCCCGACTGTCGTCGCCGAAGAAGCGCTTGCGGATCGTGAAGGCGTCGAGCAGCGCCTGCGTCGGGTGCTCGTGGGTCCCGTCACCCGCGTTCAGGACGCCGGCGGAGATCCATCCGCTCGTCGCGAGCGTGTGGGGGGCACCGGAGGCGCCGTGGCGGATGACGACGGCGTCGGCCCCCATCGCCTGCAGGGTCTGGGCGGTGTCCTGGAGCGACTCGCCCTTGGAGACGGACGACCCCTTCGCGGAGAAGTTGATGACGTCGGCGGAGAGTCGCTTGGCCGCCGCCTCGAAGGAGATGCGGGTGCGGGTCGAGTCCTCGAAGAAGAGGTTCACGACCGTCTTGCCGCGGAGTGTCGGGAGCTTCTTGATCTCGCGCGACTGCGTGTCGCGCATGTCCTCGGCGACGTCGAGGATGCGGAGGGCGGCGGCGCGGCCGAGCGTACGGGTGTCGAGCAGGTGCCTCATGACGCGATCGTCACCTCCTCGGCGCCGTCGACGTCGGCGAGGCGGACGTTGACGCGCTCGTCGCGCGAGCTCGGCAGGTTCTTGCCCACGAAGTCGGGCCGGATCGGCAGTTCGCGGTGACCGCGGTCGACGAGGATCGCGAGCCGCACGGCGGCGGGACGGCCGATGTCCTGCAGCGCGTCGAGCGCCGCGCGAATGGACCGCCCCGAGAAGAGCACGTCGTCGACCAGGACGACCGTCTTGGCGTCGATCCCGCCGGCGGGGATCTCCGTCGGGCGCGGGGTGCGGGTCGGGTTGCGGTGCAGATCGTCGCGATACATGGTCACGTCGAGTGCGCCGACCGGGACGGTGGCCCCGGTGAACGAGGCGATGAGTGACGCGATCCGCTCGGCGAGGGTGACGCCGCGGGTGGGGATCCCGAGGAGCACGAGCCCGTCGGGGCCCTTGTTCGACTCGAGGATCTCGTGAGAGATGCGCGTGAGTGCGCGGGCGATGTCGCTGTCGTGCAAGACGATGCGCGAAGTCATCCGCCGCTCCCTTCTCCGCCTCACAGGACGGTGTTAAAGGTTGCTTGTGTGCGACCAGTCTAACGGGGTGCGTGCGCTCGGCATGCCAGGATGACTCCGGGGGAAGACATGGCACCTGTACGCACGACCATCGTGGTGACCGGGACGGTCCTCGTCGTTCTGTACGCGCAGCTGATGTACGTCGTCACCCAGATCCTCACACCGCTGTCGACCGTGCCGGGGCGGACGCTCGGCCAGATCGCCGTCGCCGCCGAGGCGGCCGGTGAGCCCGTCTTCACGCCCCTCGCCGTCGCCCTCCCGCTCGTCGGGGTCGCGCTGGCGGCGGCCGTCCTCGTCGCCGCGATCATGTTCCCCGTGTTCCGGACGGAGTGGGTCGCGCTCGCGTACCTCGCGCTGCTCGTCTGCGGTCTGCCCGCCTACGTCGGCGTGGCCTTCGGCGTCGGGATGTCCCTCGGCGACCTCGGCGACGTGCTGCCCATCGGCGGCTCGGACTCCGAGGTCGGGCTCGTCCTCGTGAGCACGAGCTTCGTCGCCTGCTTCCTCGTCCTCGGCGTCGGGGCGGGGATCCTCGTGCACCGCGCCGGGCGCGGTGTCGGGAAGCTCGCCGCCTTCCGCCCCGCACGCTGAGATCTGCGTTCGAGCGGAGGGATGGCGGCCCGCGCGTCCGCTGGAAGGCCGATCTCCGCTCGAGGGCCGGTCCCTGGGTCCCTCCACACCCGCTGCGCACGGATCACTCGCCCACAACGACGCCCGCGAGCGTGATCGCACGCGGCCATCGGGGCACGCTCGACGGATGGATATCCGCGAATGGGTGCGGCACCGCGGCGGCGTGGTGCGGACCTCAGACCTTCGGGATGCCGGGTTCTCCCGACATCGGATCGGCACGGCGGGCCTGGAACGACCGCGCCGCGGCTGGGTCGCCGAGCAGGGAGCCGATCCGCTCCTGTACAGCGCGGCACGCGCGGGCGTGGTCCTGACGTGCGTCACGCAGGCGCGGCGGCTCGGTCTCTGGACGCTGGCCGGCTCCTCACGGCCGCACGTGGGCGCGCCACCGGCATCCGGTGCCGTTTCTGCTCGCGGCGCGCGCGTCCACTGGGGCGCGCCGCTGATCGCACGCGTGCCGGGCGCGCTGGAGGACCCCATCGAGAACGTCCTCGCGATCGTCGCGGAGTGCCGGCCGTTCGAACAGGCGCTCGCCGTCTGGGACTCCGCGCTGCGGCAGGGCCTGGTGTCCGCGGCGGTCATGCGACGCTACGCCCTCCGTCCGGCCGCGCGGCGCGTGCTCGAGGATGCCTGTGCTCACCTCGATTCCGGCCTCGAGACCTTCGTCTCGGTCCGTCTCCGCTGGATTCCGGCCACCGTCCACCCCCAGGTGTACCTGCACGGTCACCGGGTCGACTTCCTCATCGGGGCCAGGCTCGTGCTGCAGATCGACGGAGGCCATCACGTCGGAGCACAACGCGATGCCGACAACGCGCACGACACCCTCCTCGCCCTGCACGGCTACACCGTGATCCGTGTCGGGTACACCGACGTCGTGGAGCGGTGGCCCGACGTCCAGGATCGGATCCTCCGGGCGCTGGCGCAGGGCCTCCACCTCGCCTGACCGGGCTTCCGTCCGGCGGAGATCTGCGTTCCCGCGGACGGATGCCGCCGCAATCGTCCTCGCGAAGACGGATCTCCGCCCGAGCGCAGCGACGCCGCCCGGCGGCGGCCGGGGGTCAGCTCCGCGCGATGCGGGCGAGCACGCCGTGCACGAACGAGCCGGAGTCGTCGGTCGAGAACTCCTTCGCGAGCTCGACGGCCTCATCGATCGCGACGGCCGTGGGCACGTCGTCGTTGTGGAGGATCTCCCACACGCCGATGCGGAGGATCGCGCGGTCGACCGCCGGCATCCGCTCGAGCTTCCAATCGCGGGCGTGGGTGACGATCTGCTCGTCGATCTCGCTCTGCGTGTCGATGACGCCGTCGACGATCTCGCGCGCGTAGAGCCACGACGCCTCGCGGGCGGGCTCGCTCGCGGCGCGCTTCGCCTCAGCGGCGAGGGTCACGGCGAGCTCGTCGCCGCGGATGTCGGCCTGGTACAGGATGTCGAGGGCGCGCTTGCGCGCCTTACTGCGTGCGCTCATCGACGGGTCAGCTCACGCGGCCGAGGTAGTCCCCGGTGCGCGTGTCGACCTTGACCTTCGTGCCCTGCTCGACGAAGAGCGGGACCTGGATCTCGTAGCCGGTCTCGAGGGTGGCGGGCTTCGTGCCGGCCGACGAACGGTCGCCCTGCAGGCCCGGCTCGGTGTAGGTGATCTCGAGAACGACCGACGCGGGCATCTCGACGTACAGCGGGTTGCCGTTGTTCAGCGCGATCTGGACCTGCTGGTTCTCGAGCAGGTAGTTCGCGGCGTCACCGACGACCGTCGAGGACACGCTCAGCTGGTCGTAGTCCGACACGTCCATGAAGACGTAGCTGTCACCGTCGTTGTAGAGGTAGGTGAAGTCGCGGCGGTCGACGTTCTCGATCTCGATCTTCGCGCCCGCGTTGTAGGTGCGGTCGACGACCTTGCCCGAGACGACGTTCTTGAGCTTGGTGCGGACGAAGGCGCCGCCCTTGCCCGGCTTCACGTGCTGGAACTCGACGACGTTCCAGAGCTGTCCGTCGATGGACAGGACGACGCCGTTCTTGATGTCTGCAGTGGATGCCATGAGAGTGCGGTTTTCCGTTCGATGAGTTCGGGGGCCGGAGCGGCCGACGATCGATTCTACGGGATGCCGCGGCATCCGCCCCGGGAACGGGTCAGTCCGCGAGCCGGGCGAGCAACGCGCGGGTCGCCTCGGCGTACCCCGCCACCCCGCGACCGACGACGTGGACCACCGCGACGTCGGCGACGTAGGAGTGGTGGCGGAACGCCTCGCGCGCCATCACGTCGGAGATGTGCACCTCGGCGACGGGCAGGGCGACACCCGCGAGGGCGTCGCGCAGGACGACGGAGGTGTGCGTCAGTCCCCCGGGGTTGATGACGATGCCGGCGCAGTCGGTGCGTGCCGCGTGGATCGCGTCGATCAGCACACCTTCGTGGTTGCTCTGCACGGCGCGCACCTCGTAGCCGGACTCCGCCGCGGTCCTTGCGACCAGGGATTCGACGTCGGCGAGCGTCTCGGTGCCGTAGACCTCGGGTTCGCGGATGCCGAGCAGGTTCAGGTTCGGTCCGTTGACGAGCAGGAGGCGGCGGGTCGACACGTCAGCACCCTATCGGGCGGCCCGGTGCATCTGGATCTCGAACCCCGCTGCGGTGTCGACGCCGAGCCCCGTCGGCGTGAACCCGAGCCGGCGGTAGGCCGTCTGCGCCCGCGCGTTGTCGGTGTGGACGTCGAGCGTCAGTCCGTTTGCGCCCGCTTCCTCCGCCCACGCCGCGGCCACCTCCACGAGTGCGTCGAGGATGCCGCGGCCGCGGTGATCGGCGTCGACGAAGACCCCGACGAGGTCGGCCTGGGGCGCGTCGACTGCCCGGCCGAGGGTGTCGGTCGAGCCCGCCGCGCGCAGCAGCACGGTCACCGAGCCCACCCACCGCTCCCCCGCGACGGCGACGAACTGCGCGGCGTCTTCGCCCATCGCGGCATCCGCGGTGCGCTGCTGCCAGAAGTCGTCGGCCTGGCCGAGCGCCTCCTCGGCGGTGGAGAGGAAGGCGATCGATGCCGCCGGGTCCCGCAGCGCGCGGAGGCGGAGATCGCGGACCTGCCGCCACTCCTGCAAACGCACCCGCCGGACGACGGCATCCGTCACCCCGCGATCTCCTGGTACGCCGCGAACAGGATCGACTCGTCGGGCGCCTGCATGACCGTCGGCTTGCCGATCGCGTCGAGCACGATGAAGCGCAGCATCCCGCCGCGGGCCTTCTTGTCGCGCTGCATGACGCCGAGCAGGTGCTGCCACCCGTCCATGCGGTAGCTCACGGGCAGCCCGAGCAGATCGAAGATGCGGCGGTGCCGGGCGACGTCCTCGTCGGAGAGGCGGCCGGCGAGGCGCGAGAGCTCCGCGGCGTACATCATGCCGATCGAGATGGCGGCGCCGTGACGCCAGCGGTAGCGCTCGGCGTGCTCGATGGCGTGTCCGAGCGTGTGGCCGTAGTTGAGGATCTCGCGCAGGCCCGCCTCGCGGAAGTCCTCGCTCACGACGCGCGCCTTCATCTCGATGGCGAGCTCGATGCAGCGGCGGAACTCCGCCGTCGTCGGGTCGACCGCGGCCTCGGGGTCGCGCTCGACGATGTCGAGGATCTCGGGGAACCAGATGAAGCCCGCCTTGACCACTTCCGCGAAGCCCGCCACGGTCTCGTTGCGGGGCAGGGTGTCGAGCACGTCGAGGTCGCAGATCACCGACCTCGGCGCCCAGAAAGCGCCGACGAGGTTCTTCCCCTCGGCCGTGTTGACCCCGGTCTTGCCGCCGACGGCGGCGTCCACCATGCCGAGGACGGTGGTCGGGATCTGCACGATCTGCACGCCCCGCAGCCAGGATGCCGCGACGAACCCGGCGAGATCGGTGACCGCACCGCCGCCGAAGCCGATGACCGCGTCTGAGCGGGTGAAGTCGGCCTGGCCCATGACCTGCCAGCAGAAGGCGGCCACCTCGATGCGCTTGCCGTCCTCGGCATCGGGCACCTCGGCGGTCAGGACCTCGAGGGTGCCGTCGGCGAGGAGCGTCTCGCGCAGGTCGGCGGCCTTCGCGCCGAGCCGCGGCGTGTGCACGACGAGCACCTTCTTCACCGTGGGCGCGAGGTGCTCGCGGACACCGGCGAGCAGCCCGCGTCCGACGTGGATGTCGTAGGGCGTCGCTCCCGTGACGCTGATGGTGGTGTGGCTCATTCGTGTGCTCCGAAGGGGTCGGCGGAGGGGGCTGCCCACTCCGCGATGGCGGTCACGATGTTCTCGAGCGGGCCCGACGAGGTGTCGAAGGTCGCATCGGCGACCGCCTCGTAGACGGGACGCCGCTCGGCGTAGATCCGCTCCCAGCGGGCGATCGGGGTCTCGTCGCCCGCGGTGAGCAGGGGCCGGGTCGCCGCCTCGCCGAGCCGACGCGCGAGGACGCGCGGGGCGACCGTCAGGAGGGCGACCCGGTGCGCCTGCAGGCGCTCCCGGGTGGTCTCGTCGAGCACCGCGCCCCCGCCGAGCGACACGACGCCCCCGGTCTCGAGTGCCGCCGCGACGGCGTCGCGCTCGAGCACGCGGAAGTGACTCTCGCCGTGCGTCGCGAAGATGTCGGCGATCGGGCCGTGCTGACGGACGATCGCGGCGTCGGTGTCGGTGAAGCTGCGGCCCAAGCGCTTCGCGACGCGCTTGCCGACGCTCGTCTTGCCGGCCCCCATGGGGCCGATGAGGACGATCGCCTGGCGCTCAGGCGAGGTCATGCGCGAGCAGCGCCGCCTCTGACGCAGGGGTCGTCTTCAGCGTCTCGGGGATCGCCGCGAGGTAGGTCTCGAGGTTCCGCCGCGTCTCGCGCACGCTGTCGCCGCCGAACTTCTCGAGGACGGCATCGGCCAGGACGATCGCGACCATCGCCTCGGCGACGACGCCGGCCGCGGGGACCGCGCAGACGTCCGAGCGCTGGTGGTGCGCGGCTGCGGTGTCGCCGGTGGCGACGTCGACGGTGCGCAGCGCGTGCGGGACCGTCGCGATCGGCTTCATGCCCGCGCGGACGCGCAGGACGGTGCCCGTCGACATACCGCCCTCGGTGCCGCCGGCGCGGTCGGACGCGCGGGTGATGCCGTCCGCCGTCGCGAAGAGCTCGTCGTGGGCCGCGGATCCGCGGCGGCGCGTGGTCTCGAACCCGTCGCCGACCTCGACGCCCTTGATCGCCTGGATGCTCATGAGCGCCTGGGCGAGCTTGCCGTCGAGGCGGCGATCCCAGTGCACGTGCGAGCCGAGCCCCGGCGGCAGTCCGTAGGCGAGCACCTCGACGATGCCGCCGAGGGTGTCGCCGTCCTTCTTGGCGGCATCCACCTCCGCGACCATGCGCTCGGACGTCTGCGGGTCGAAGCAGCGCAGCGGATCGGCATCGAGCGTCGCGACGTCGTCCGGACCGGGGAGCGCGGAGCCCTCGGGCACCTGCACGGGACCGATCGACAGGGTGTGGCTGACGAGGCGGATGCCGAGCTCCGAGAGGAATCCGCGGGCGATCGCGCCGAGCGCGACGCGCGCCGCGGTCTCGCGGGCGCTGGCGCGCTCGAGGATGGGGCGGGCCTCGTCGAAGTCGTACTTCTGCATGCCGACGAGGTCGGCGTGGCCGGGACGGGGGCGCGTCAGAGCGGCGCCGCGCCCGCGCGAGCGCTCGGTCATCTCGACCGGCTCGGGGTTCATGACCTCGACCCACTTCGGCCACTCGGTGTTGCCGATGCGCAGGGCGATCGGGCTGCCCAGCGAGAGGCCGTGCCGCACGCCTCCGGAGAGGTTCAGCTCGTCCTCCTCGAACTTCATCCGCGACCCGCGTCCGTAGCCGAGCTTGCGGCGGGCGAGGTCGGCGCGGATCGCGTCGAGCGAGACGGGCACGCCGGAGGGCAGACCCTCCATGATGGCGACGAGTTCGGGGCCGTGGGATTCGCCGGCGGTGAGCACGCGGAGCATTGCTCTAGTCTCCCACGAGCGCGCGGCGCATGACGGCCACCACCTCGTCCTCGCGCGGCAGCGGCTGATCGACGCCCCCCGAGGCGAACGCGCGGATCTGCAGCACGGCCTGATGCAGCAGCATCCCCGCCCCGCCCTGCGCGGGCGCGCCGATGCGGTCCCACGCCCGCGACAGATCCGTCGGCCAGTGGCCGTAGACGACGTCGAGGAGTGCGCCACCGGCGGCGGCGAGACGATCCGCGACGGACTCGTCCACCGAGACGCCGCCGGGGAGCGTCGCGATCGTGACGTCCACGGACGCGTGAGTCGTCGAGTCGAGCGGCACCGCGTCGACGCGGAGCCGGAGCCGCTCCCCCAGGTCCCGCAGCGAGGCGGCCGCCGCGGGACGGCGTGCCGCGATCCACACCTGCCGCACGCCGATCTCCGACAGCGCGACGAGCGCAGCGGATGCCGTCGCCCCCGCACCGACGATGCGCGCCCGGTCGGCGGCCACGACACCGGCCTCCGCCAACGCGGCGACGATGCCCCCGGCATCCGTGTTGAAGGCATGCCACCCGGAGCCGGACCGGACGAGCGTGTTCGCCGCGCCGGTCAGTGCCGCGCGGGCGTCGTGTTGCCCGGCGGCGGCGTAGGCGACGTGCTTGAGGGGCATCGTGAGCGAGAGCCCGCGGTGCTCGGGGCCGAGCGAGGCGAGCTCATCGGCAAAGGAGGCCTCGTCGACCCGCCGCCGACCGTAGGTCCAGTCCCACCCCAGCAGCGCGTAGGCGGCCGTGTGCATCGCCGGCGACAGGCTGTGCCCGATCGGATCGCCCCAGACCTCCAGGGCGACCGGCATCAGGAGCAGCCTCCGTCGGGGTTGTCCCGGCACCACTTCTGGTACTGCGCGACGGCCTTCTCGTGCTCGGCGAAGGTCGCGGAGAACACGGTCTCGCCGGTGTCGAGGTTGACGGTGACGAAGTACTGCCACGGCCCTTCGGCAGGCTCCAGCGCCGCCTTGATGGCGAGTTCACCGGGGTTGGCGATGGGCGTCACCGGCAGGCCGGGGTTGACGTAGGTGTTCCACGGGTTGTCGTCCTCGAGCTCCTCCGCGCGCGAGCTCGTGCCACCCTCCCGATCGGCGAAGGGGTACTGCGCGGTCGAATCCATCTGCAGCTTGCCATTCGTGTCGCTGATCGACGGGTCAAGCCGATTCTCGATGACGCGCGATACCTTGTAGAAGTCGTCCTCGTAGCGGGCTTCCTTCTCGATGATCGAGGCGACGGTGAGGATGCGCTCCCGCTGGTCGGCCGGGACGCCGGCATCGTCGAGGGCTGTCACCGTCCGGTCGACCATCGCCTGGATCACCTGCGTCGCCGTGACGTCGGGGTCGAAGGTGTAGGTCGCCGGGAACAGCCAGCCCTCGAGGCTCTGCGCCTTGACACCGTAGGCGGCCGGATCCTTCACGGCGGCCTCGACGTCCTCGATGGGCAGACCGATGCCCTCGGCGATACGGGGCACCGACTGGGCGACGGTGAGCCCCTCGCGCAGCTGCGCCGTGTACTCCTGCTTGTTCGCGGGATCGAGGAGCGCCGTGAACGCCGCCTCCGAGGTCATCTTCTGCTGCAGCGAGTAGACGCCGGGCTTCAGGACGTTCGGGTCCTCGCCGCTGTCGATCAGGTACGAGTAGAACGCGTCCGAAGTCTTGGTGACACCGGCGTCGAAGAGCGTCTGAGAGATGTCGGCGCCCGTCTGACCCGAGACGATCGTGACACTCGCCTCGCCCTCGGCGAGTCCGGCGTCGAAGTCCTTCGGCTCCTCCCACCCCATGACCGCACGGATCTGGTCCTCGTAGGTGTTCCAGACGTAGAAGCCTCCCGCGGTGAGCCCGCCGAGGATCGCGAGGATGATCACGAAGACGCCCCAGGCGGCGACGCGGCTCTTCCGTCGGTCACGATCGTGTCGCTTCGTGGAGCTGGAGGGTGCGGCCAGCCCCTTCTCCTCGAAGAGGGCGTCGATCGGTGCCGTCGAGGAGACGGATGCGCGCGGCGTCGTCTGCGGCCGCGTCGGGGCGGGAGCACCCGTCGGTGCGTAACCGCTCGCGCCCTGCTGAGCCTGACGCGCGGCGCGCCGGGACACGGGTGCGCCGGTGGTCGCGGTCTCGTCCGCGGGGGCGCCGGAATGGTCGTCGCGCGAAGGCGTCTCGGGCATCGGTGGACTCCTGCGTCTTCCTACAGCGCCGCACCGGCCGGGTTACCGGTGCTCTTCTCGACGTCGATCGCCTGCTGGAGGAGAACGACCGCGGCGATCTGGTCGACAATCCTACGAGATGACTTCTGCGAACGCCCGTTCTGCCGGAGGACGGCGTTGGCCGACACGGTGCTCAGACGCTCGTCGACGAGACGCACGGGCACCTCCAGCGCTGCGTCCAGAGCGATCGCGAACTCGCGGGCGTCGGTCGTCGAGGCGGTCTCCGCTCCCCCGAGACTGATCGGCAGACCGACCAGCACCTCCACCGCGTCGTACTCACGGGCGATCTCGACGATGCGGGCGACCGAGGTCTCCGCACGCGGCACCGTCTCGACCGGAACGGCGAGCAGACCGTCGGGATCGCACCGCGCCACGCCGACACGGGCGCGCCCGACGTCGATCCCGAGGCGCACCCCGCGGCGGAACCCGCTCACGCGGCAGCGCTCTCCAGCGCCGACACGATGCCCTGCAACGCCGCCGGCAGTGCCGAGGCATCCGTCCCGCCGCCCTGCGCGACGTCGTCGCGTCCACCGCCGCCGCCGCCGAGCACACCCGCCGCGGAGC
>NZ_JAMXSA010000036.1:0-29291 GCF_024124465.1 Microbacterium sp. CnD16-F | reverse complement strand
GGGAGCCGGCGCAGCGGATGCCGCCGGTGCAGCGGGAGCCGGTGCGGCGGATCCGGCCGGTGCGGATGCCGTCGCGGGTGCGCCGGAGGCTCCGTCGGGGGTGTAGGCCTCGAGGATCGGCCACCACTCCTTGTCCACCGAGTTCTTGTCGCGGCTGTACTGCTCGTACAGCTCCGCGACGAGCCATTCGTTGGCTCCGAACTCCCCGTCGCTCGTAGTTCCCACGCCGGTCGCCTGACTGGACACGGTTCCGCCTGCTTTCGTCGTCGACGTTCGAAATGTGCGGTGCCCGCGCGGCCTCGCGCACAGAGATCAAGGGTATCCCAGGTTCGCGTCCGCCCGACCCGCTCACGCCGTCCGGCGCAGGGGCTCGACGGTCGCCTAGCGTGGGAGTATGCACTACTCCGGTGAGCGGCCCGCAGGCGACCTGACCTACTCCGACGTGTTCCTCGTCCCGCGACGGTCGGACGTGACGAGTCGCCTCGACGTCGACCTCTCGCCCGGCGACGGGACGAGCGCGACGATCCCGCTCGTCGCCTCCAACATGAACTCCGTCACGGGGCCGCGCCTCGCGGCGACCCTGGCCCGTCGAGGCGGGCTCGCGGTGCTGCCCCAGGACATGCCGCTGCAAGAGGTCGACGCGGCGATCCGGTGGGTCAAGGACCAGCCGGTGCGCTGGGACACCCCGCTCGTCCTGCCTCCGGAGGCGCTCGTGTCGGAGGCGGCCGCACTCCTGCCTCCGGCCGCGGGGCACGGCATCGTCGTCGCGGCGTCCTCCGCGCACGGTGCGGGCGCATCGCGGGTGCACGTCGACGACATCCTCGGCATCGTCCCCGCCGAGCGGCTGGGGACGGCCCTGCCGGACGCGCGGCTCGGCGACCTCGTGCGGGGGCGGGCGGCATCCATCGACGCCGACGACGTGGACACTGCGCGGGCGGCCTTCGACCTCCTGGTCGCGGCGGATGCCGACATCGTCACGGTCCTGCAGCACGGCCACCTCGTGGGCACGCTGTCGCAGCGGACGGCCCTGCGCTCCTCGCTGTACCGGCCGGCGGTCGACGCCGACGGACGCCTCATCGTCGCCGCAGCCGTCGGGATCAACGGCGACGTCGCGGCGAAGGCGCGCGCCCTCGCGGCCGCCGGTGTCGACGCGCTCGTCGTCGACACCGCGCACGGTCACCAGGAGAGCATGATCCGGGCGCTGCGCGCCGTCCACGCCGAGGGGCTCGACCTGCCCATCGTCGCCGGCAACGTGGTCACCGCCGAGGGGGTCCGCGACCTCGTCGAGGCGGGCGCCACGATCCTGAAGGTCGGCGTCGGCCCGGGCGCCATGTGCACGACCCGCATGATGACGGCCGTCGGCCGTCCGCAGTTCTCCGCGGTGCTCGAGACCGCCGAAGCGGCGACCGCCGCCGGTGCCCACGTCTGGGCGGACGGGGGTGTCCGCTACCCCCGGGACGTCGCCCTGGCCCTCGCGGCGGGCGCGGCATCCGTCATGATCGGCTCGTGGTTCGCCGGCACGATCGAGTCGCCGGGCGAGCTGCGGGTCGACGCCGACGGGCGGGTTTTCAAGGAGTCGTGGGGCATGGCGTCGACGAAAGCGGTGCAGGGGCGCTTCGGCCGCCTCGACCCGTTCGAGCGCGCCCGGAAGGAGCTGTTCGCCGAAGGCATCTCGTCGTCGCGCATCTACCTCGACCCGCTGCGCCCGAGCGTCGAAGACCTGCTCGACATGATCACCTCGGGCGTGCGTTCGTCGTTCTCGTACGCCGGAGCCGCGACGGTCGCCGACTTCCACGAGCGGGCGACGGTCGGCTTCCAGTCGGCGGCGGGATACGAGGAGGGCAAGGCCCTGCCCGTCAGCTGGTGAGCCGCCGCCCCCGGGCGGGGGCGGGCGTGCCGTAGAATCGTCCGCACAATGGACGACCCTCCCAGTAGACCCTCGCCCCACCGACCCTGCTCCCCGATGATCGGGGGTGACGTGTGATGGACTACGTCATGTTGGGCGTGGGGCTGCTCCTGACCGTGGGAACCGGTCTGTTCGTCGCGAGCGAGTTCGCCCTCGTGAACCTCGACCGCGCCGACCTCGAGGCCCGCCGCGCCGCCGGCGAGAGCCGTCTGTCGCTGACGATCAACGCGCTGCGGATCACCTCGACTCACCTGTCGAGCGCGCAGCTCGGCATCACGCTGACGACGCTCCTGACCGGTTACACGATGGAACCGGCGCTGTCGAACCTGCTGAACCCGGTCTTCGCCCTCTGGGGCGTGCCGGAGGCGGCATCCCGTCCCATCGCGACCGTCGTGGCGATCACGGTCGCGACCGTCTTCTCGATGATCATCGGCGAGCTCGTCCCGAAGAACTTCGCGCTCGCCGTCCCGCGGCAGACCGCGAAGCTCGTGATCGGGTTCCAAACGGTCTTCACGGCGGTCTTCCGCCCCGCGATCCTCCTCCTCAACGGCAGCGCCAACGCGGTGCTGCGTGCCATGGGCGTCGAGCCCAAGGAGGAGCTGTCAGGTGCCCGCACGGCGGAGGAGCTGTCGAGCCTCGTGCGGCGCTCCGCGAGCGCCGGCGTGCTCGAGGAGGACACCGCGTCGCTGCTCGATCGCACCCTGACCTTCTCGCGGCTCACGACCGCCGACGTCATGACGCCCCGGCCGAGCGTCCACGCCGTCGCCGCCGACGACAGCGTCGAGGAGATCGTGCAGCTGGCGCGCCGCACCGGCCACAGCCGGTTCCCCGTCTACGGCGAGTCGATGGACGACATCACCGGCATCGTCCACCTCAAGCAGGCCGTGTCGGTGCCGCGCGAGCGTCGCGCCGACGTCCCCGCCGCCGCGATCGCGCAGGAGCCCCTGCGCGTCCCCGAGGCGGTTCACCTGGACGGCCTCATGTCCGAGTTGCGCTCGCGCGGCTACCAGATGGCGATCGTCGTCGACGAGTACGGCGGCACGGCGGGTGTCGTGACGCTCGAGGATCTCGTGGAGGAGATCGTGGGCGAGGTGCTCGACGAGCACGACCGCAGCCGCGCGGGCGTCGTGCGGGCGAAGGGGTCGATCATCTTCCCCGGCGACCTGCGTCCCGACGAGGTGCTCGACCGCACCGGCATCCGCGTCCCCGAGGGTGACGTGTACGACACCGTCGGCGGCTTCATCATGGCCACGCTCGAGCGCATCCCGGCGGTCGGCGATCAGATCACCCTCGAGGACGGGACCATCACCGTGCAGCGGATGGACGGTCGCCGCGTCGACCGCGTCAAGTTCGTGCCCGCTCCCGTGCCGGTCGGCGCCGAGACCGAAGGGGGTGAGCGCCGATGAGCGACTGGGCCGGAATCGCCTGGCTGGTCGTCCTCCTCGTGGCCAACGCCTTCTTCGTCGGCGCGGAGTTCGCCGTCATCTCGGCGCGACGCTCGCAGATCGAGCCTCTCGCCGAGAAGGGGTCCCGCTCGGCGAAGACCGCGCTGTGGGCGATGGAGCACGCCACGCTCATGCTCGCCACGTGCCAGCTCGGCATCACGATCTGCTCGCTGCTGATCCTGAACGTCTCGGAGCCGGCGATCCACCACCTCCTGGCCGTGCCGCTGGAGGCGATCGGGCTGCCGTACGCGGTCGTCGACGTCACCGGGTTCGTCATCGCGCTGCTGCTCGTGTCGTACCTGCACGTCGTGTTCGGCGAGATGGTGCCGAAGAACCTTGCGTTCTCGCTGCCGGACCGCGCGGTCCTGCTGCTCGCCCCGCCGCTCGTGTTCGTCTCGCGGGTCTTCCACCCGATCATCGTCGCGCTCAACTGGATCGCGAACCACGTCGTCCGCCTGTTCCGCGTCGAGCCGAAGGACGAGGCCGCCTCGACCTTCACCCTGGACGAGGTCGCCACGATCGTGAACCAGTCGCGCATCGAGGGTGTGCTCGACGACGCGTCGGGCGCCGTCGCCATGGCGGTCGAGTTCACCGACAAGAAGGCGAAGGATGTCGCGGTCCCGCTCTCGGAGCTCGTCACCCTGCCCGAGCACACGACGCCCGACGAGATCGAGCGGGCCGTGGCCCGTCACGGGTTCTCGCGCTACGTGATCGTCGACGACGAGGGGATGCCGCTCGGTTACGTCCACCTCAAGGACGTGCTGCGCGCGGCGGAGGGACCGGATGCCGAGGCGACGGTCGACGCACCGATCAAGCCGAAGCGCATCCACCACATGATCCCCATCGGCGAGGCCACCGACCTCGAGGACGCGCTCGCGCTCATGCGGCGTTCGAGCCGGCACCTCGCGCAGGTGCGCGATTCGGCGGGGGAGACGACGGCGGTGCTGTTCCTCGAGGACATCATCGAGGAGCTCGTCGGCGAGGTCCACGACGCGACGCGGCGTCTCTGAGGTCGCCGGCGACGCGTCGCGGGCGACCTCAGCGCCGGCGGGCGCGGAGGTACTGCGGCGGCCACAGCGCCGCGGCCTCCGCGTCGCCGAGCTCGTCGGCGGCGCGCAGGGCGAAGTGGGGGTCGCGGAGCCAGCCGCGCCCGACCATGACGGCGTCGGCGAGCCCGTCCTGCAGGATCGTCTCGGCCTGCGCGCCGTCGAGGATCTCGCCCACCGCCGTGACGAGGAGTCCGGTGCGCTCGCGCACCGTGGCGGCGAACGGCACCTGGTAGCCCGGTCCGGTCGTGATGCGCTGGTGGGCGACGAGCCCGCCGGTGGAGATGTCGATGACGCTCGCGCCGCGCTCGCCGGCCCAGGCGGCGACGGTCGCCGTCTCGTCGACGCCCCAGCCGCCGTCGGCCCAGTCGGTGGCCGAGAACCGGACGGCGATCACCCGGCTCGGCGCGGCCTCGCGGACGGCGGTGACGACGCGCAGCAGGAGGCGCGCACGGTTCTCGAGCGATCCGCCGTAGGCGTCGGTGCGCTCGTTCGACAGCGGCGAGAGGAACTGGTGCAGCAGGTAGCCGTGGGCGGCGTGGACCTCGAGGAGATCGAACCCGGCCTCGTCGGCGCGGCGGGCGGCCTGCGCGAAGGCGTCGACGAGGGCGTCGATGTCTCCGTCGGTCATCGCGACCGGTGGCGCGTAGCCGTCGAACGCGATCGCCGAGGGGGCCACCGTCGTCCAGCCGCCTTCCGCGGGGGCGACGGAGCCGCGGGCGTCGTCCCACGGCCGGTGGGTCGAGGCCTTGCGGCCCGCGTGCGCGAGCTGCACCCCGGCGAGGGCGCCGCGAGCGTGGATCGCGGCGACGATCGGAGCCCAGGCGTCCCGCTGCGCGTCGTTCCAGAGCCCCGCGTCGTGCGGGGTGATCCGCCCCTCCGGGGTGACGGCGGATGCCTCGGCGATGACCACGCCCGCACCGCCGGTCGCGAACTGGGCGAGGTGCACGTGGTGCCAGTCGTTCGGCACGCCGTCCACCGCCGAGTACTGGCACATCGGCGAGACCCACAGGCGGTTGCGCGCGGTGGCGCCGGCCAGTTCGAGGGGGCGGAACAGCAGGGTCATGGGCGGACTCCGTCGCAGTAGGGTGGGCGCCATGGCGGCGCGGGGATGGACGAGGGCGGACACGGCCGAGGTCGTCTTCGGGCCAACGGCGGACGACGACAAGTATTCCCGCGGTGTGGTCGGCCTGCGGACCGGATCGACGGCCTTCCCCGGTGCGGCGGTGCTCGGCGTCGAAGCCGCCTGGCGGACGGGCGTCGGCATGGTGCGCTATCTCGGACCGCAGCGCGCGGCGGACCTCGTGCTCGCCCGGCGCCCCGAGACGGTGACCGCGGACGGTCGCGTGCAGGCGTGGGTGGTCGGGTCGGGGACGGATGCCGCGCACCGCTCCGCGCGCGAGCGCGCCGCGCTCGGCGGCATCCTCTCGGGGGAGGTCCCCGTCGTGGTCGACGCCGGCGCCCTGGATCTCGCCCCGGCGGCGGCTGCGCCGGTCGTGGCGACACCGCACGGCCGCGAGCACGAGCGGCTGCGGCGGATGCTGGGGCTCGACCCGGACGTGGACGATGCGTCCGAGACGGCGGCCGTCCTCGGCGGTGTGGTGGTGCGCAAGGGCGCGACGACGGTGGTCGCCGCGCCCGGCGAAGAGGCGATCGGGATCACGGCTCCCACCTCGTGGCTCGCGACCGCCGGCACCGGCGACGTCCTCGCCGGGACGGTCGGCGCCGTGATCGCGGGCGTGGTCGGGCGGGGCGGAGCGCCGGGCGACCTGGGCGCGCTGCAGCGGGCCGCGGCATCCGCTGTCTGGCTGCACGGCCACGCGGCGGCGCTCGCCGTCGCCGCCCACCGCGGCGGACCGATCGCGGCGCTCGACGTCGCGGAGCACCTGCCATTGACGGTCGCCGAGGTGCTGGCCGGCTGACACGCGTCGGTCGGCGGCGCCCGTAGGCTGGGCGCGTGACGAACCGCGTGCTGCTGTGGACCGTGTTCGTCCTCGTCCACGCGGGTGTCGGCCTGCTGGGGTTCGTCCTGCCGAACGAGCCCATGGGCGACGTGTACCGCGTGTACGAGCCGTGGTCGCGCGCGGTGTTCTCGGGCGGCGGCGTCGTGGGCGTGACGCAGGACTGGGTCTATCCCCAGCTCGCGCTGCTGCCCATGCTGCTCGCCCATCTGCCCGCCGGCCTCGTGGGCGACTACACGGTCGGCTGGGCCGTGCTCGTGACGCTGGTCGACGCGGTCGCCTTCGCGGTGCTCGTCGGCCGCGGGCACTCCCGCGGGCGCGTCGTCGCCGCCGCCTTCTGGCTCGCGGCGATCGTCTGCCTCGGCCCCGTCGGCCTCTATCGGATCGATGCGGTCTCGGTACCGCTAGCGATCCTCGGATGCCTGTGGCTGCTGCGCCGGCCCGCGCTCGCCGCCGCGCTCCTCGCGGCCGCGACCTGGATCAAGGTGTGGCCCGCCGCCCTCCTCGCGGCGGCCGTCGTCGCGGTGCGCCGCCGCGCGAGGGTGATCGCCGCCGCAGCGCTCGTGAGCGTCGCGGTGCTGGGTGTCGTCGTCGCCGCCGGCGGAGCGGACCACGCGCTGGGATTCGTCACCGGGCAGACCGGGCGCGGACTGCAGGTCGAGGCGCCCGTGAGCGCGCCGTACGTCTGGGGTGCGCTGCTGGGCGCCGACGGGTCGGCGGTGTACTACGACCAGGGCCTGCTCACCTTCCAGGTCACCGGCCCGCAGGTCGACCTCGTCATCGCCGCGATGACGCCACTGCTCGCCCTCGCGGCCGCCGGCGTCCTCCTGCTCGGGACCTGGCAGGTGCGTCGCGGAGTGCCGTTCGTGCGCCTGTTCCCCGTCCTCGCGCTCGCCCTCGTGCTCGTGCTCATCGTCGCCAACAAGGTCGGGTCGCCGCAGTTCCACACCTGGCTGTTCGCCCCCACCGTCCTGGGCCTCGTGATCGACCGGCGCCGATGGGTGGCTCCCGCCGCCCTCGTGCTCACGGCCGCCGCGCTCACCCAGCTCGTGTATCCCGTCCTCTACGGCGGCATCATCACACCGGCGGTCCTGCCCGTCGCGGTCCTCACGCTCCGCAACCTCGTGCTGGTGGGCCTCCTGGTGTGGATGGTCGCGCGCCTCGTCCGCCTTCCCGCATCCGTGTCCGCTCCCGTCCGCGTCGCCCCCTGATCCCGGAGGTCCTCCCATGCTCGTCGCCTTCTCCGTCGCCCCCTCCGGTGACGGCAACCCGGACGGTTCCGTCCACGACGCGGTCGCCGCGGCCGTCACGGTCGTCCGCGCGTCGGGGCTGCCCCACCGCACCACCAGCATGTTCACCGAGATCGAGGGGGAGTGGGACGAGGTGATGGCCGTCGTCAAGGGCGCCGTCGACGCCGTGCAGCCCTTCGGTTCCCGTGTCTCGCTCGTGCTGAAGGCCGACATCCGCCCGGGGTACACCGGCGAGATCGACGGCAAGATCGCCCGGTTGGAGACGGCGATCGAATCGATTCGTGGCGAGCAGGGGAGCGGGACTACGATCTCGGAGTGATCTCCGCCCCCACGCGTCCCCGCCGCGCCCTCCTCGCGCTCGCCGTCGGCAGCTTCGGCATCGGCATGACCGAGTTCGTCGTGATGGGGCTGCTCCCCGAGATCGCGCGCGAGCTGCTGCCCGCCGCGTGGGCGAGCTCGCAGGAGGACGCGATCGCGCAGGCGGGGTGGCTCATCACGCTCTACGCGCTCGGGGTGGTCATCGGAGCGCCGACGATCGCGGCATCCGTCGCCAAGTACCCGCGTCACCGCGTCATGATCCTGCTCGCGGCGGCGCTGACGCTGTTCAACGCGCTGACCCTCGTGCTGCCGACGTTCGAGCTCGTCGCGGCATCGCGCCTCCTGGCGGGACTGCCCCACGGCGCGTACTTCGGTATCGGCGCGCTCGTGGCCGCCGACGTCATGGGTCCGGGGAACCGGGCCAAGGGGGTCGCCTTCGTGCTGACCGGTCTGACGGTCGCGAACGTCGTCGGCGTGCCGCTCGGCACCTTCCTCGGGCAGAACCTGGGCTGGCGGTGGGCGTTCGTGCTCGTCGTCGCCATCTTCGCCGCTGCGACCGCCGCGATCGCCGTGACGGTGCCGCGCCGGGCGGGGGAGCCCTCGCGCACCCTCCGCGCTGAGCTCGGGGTGTTCCGCATCGGACAGGTCTGGTTCGCGCTCGGGATCGGCGCCATCGGCTTCGGCGGCTTCTTCGCCGTCTACACGTACGTGTCGCCGCTCGTGACCGAGGCCGCGGGGTCGCCCGCGTGGGTCGTCCCGATCACGCTCGTGATCCTCGGGATCGGGATGACGGTGGGCAACCTGGTCGGCGGGCACCTCGCCGACGTCGACCTGATCCGCGCGATGTTCGGGCTGCTCGGCCTGCTGGCGCTGTCGCTGCTGCTGCTCGCCCTGACCTCGGGGTGGATCGTGACGGTCGTGATCTTCGTCTTCGCCGTCGCCTTCGCCGCGTCGGCGGTCAGTCCCACCATCCAGACCCGCCTCATGGACGTCGCCGGCGACAACCAGTCGATCGCCGCCGCGCTCAACCACTCCGCCCTCAACACCGGCAATGCCATGGGAGCGGCCCTCGGCGGTGCCGTCATCGCCGCGGGGTTCGGCTTCGCGGCGCCCGTGTGGGTCGGCTTCCTCCTCGCGCTCGCCGGGCTCGGCATCGCCGCGCTCAGCGTCACCCTCGAGCGGCGGCACGCCCGCACACCCGCTCTGGTCTGACACGCCGCAGCGGGCGGCGCAACCCCGTCCGCGACCGAGCCCGCGACTCGCTAGCGTCGAGTCATGTCCCGTAACTCGCGCCGGTTCGCCTGCACACCCGACGACGTGTTCGCCGTCCTCGCGGACGGCTGGCTGTTCCCGTCATGGGTGGTCGGCGCGTCCCGCATGCGCGAGGTCGCCGACACGTGGCCGCAGGCGGGCTCCCGGCTGCACCACTCGTTCGGCGTCTGGCCGGTGCTCATCGACGACGCGACCGAGGTGCTCGTCTACGACCCGCCCCGCCACGTGCTGCTGCGGGCGAAGGGATGGCCGATGGGCGAGGCCCAGGTCGACATCCAGGTCAAGCCGCACCGGGACGGGTGCATCGTGCGGATCCAGGAGGAGGCGGTCGCGGGGCCGGGCAGCCTCGTGCCGCAGCCGCTCCTCGATGTCGTCCTGCAGCTGCGCAACCACGAGACGCTGCACCGGCTCGCGTACCTCGCCGAGGGGCGGGCCGCGCGGCCGACGGACGAGACGACCGCCGAGGACGAGGGCGTCGCCGAATGAACGACCTCGACGTCGTCGTCGTGGGGGCGGGCCCCAACGGCCTCGCCGCGGCCGTCACCCTCGCCCGTGCGGGCTTGGCCGTCCGCGTCTACGAGAAGGGCGCGACGATCGGCGGCGGAGCTCGCACCGCCGAGATGACCCTCCCCGGGTACCAGCACGACGTCTGCTCCGCCGTGCACCCGCTCGCGTTCGAGAGCCGCTTCTTCCGCGAGTTCGGCCTCGGCCGGCGCGTCGAGTTCGTCGTCCCGGAGGCCTCGTTCGCGCATCCGCTCGACGGCGGTCGCGCGGGCGTCGCCTACCGTGACCTCGACCGCACCGCCGACGGCCTGGGCCGCGACGGCGACGCCTACGCGCGGCTCCTGCGCCCGCTCGTCGAGCGTGCGTCGGAGGTCGCGGACTTCACGGGGCATCCGCTGCTGCGCATACCGCGGCATCCGCTCGCGGCGGGCTGGTTCGGCGCCCGCACGCTGGAGCAGGGGAGTCCGCTGTGGAACGCCCGGTTCCGAGAGGATGCCGCGCCGGCGCTGCTCACAGGGGTCGCCGCGCACACGATCCTGCCGCTGCCGAGCCTCGCCGGTGCCGGGGCGGGCCTCGCGCTCACGACTTACGCCCACGCACGCGGCTGGCCGATCCCGGTCGGCGGCAGCCAGGCGATCGTCGACGCGATGGCCGACGACCTGCGCGCCCACGGCGGCGAGATCGTGACCGACCACGAGGTCACCTCGCTCGCCGAACTGCCGCCGGCGCGCGCCGTGCTGCTCGACGTCATCCCGCGCGCGTTCCTGCGGATGGCCGGCGACGCCGTGCCCGCGGGGTACCGCGGTGCGCTCGAACGGTTCCGGTACGGCGGGGCGGTCGCGAAGGTCGACTTCGCCCTGTCGGGACCGGTGCCGTGGGCGAATCCCGAGGTCGCGGCGGCCGGCACGGTGCACGTCGGGGGCACGCGCGCCGAGGTCGCGGCATCCGAGACCCTCATCGCGCATGGGGGCCTTCCGGACGCGCCCTACGTGCTCGTCGCGCAGCCCTCGTCGTTCGACGCGTCGCGCGCGCCGGCGGGCGGCCACATCCTGTGGACGTACACGCACGTCCCCGCGGGGAGCACGGCCGACCGCGCCGACGCCGTCATCCGGCAGATCGAGCGGTTCGCGCCCGGCTTCCGCGACCTGATCGTCGGCATGAATTCGCGGAACGCGGTCGAGGTCGAAGCCGAGAACCCGAACTACCCCGGCGGGGACATCGCGGCGGGGGCTCCCGCCCTCTGGCAGCTGCTCAAACGGCCGGTCGTGTCGCCCGAGCCGTGGCGGATGCCTCTCGAGGGCGTCTACCTCTGCTCCGCGTCGACGAGTCCGGGGCCCGGGGTGCACGGGCTCGCGGGCTGGCACGCGGCGCGGTCGGCGCTGCGGCACACCTTCGGGACGCGGATCGCCCCGGATCTGTCGCCCCGCTGAGCGTCAGCTCTCGAGCAGACGGCGCAGGTGACGACCGACGGGTTCGGTCTCGATGAGGAACCCGTCGTGGCCGAAGTCGCTGTGCAGCACGACGGTGTCGTCGTCGATGGCGGTGCGGATGCCGCGGCTGATGCGGTGCTGGCCTTCCACGGGGAACAGCCGGTCGCTGTCGATGCCCAGCACGAGCGTGCGCGCCGTGACGCGTGCCAGGGCGTCCTCGACGCCGCCGCGATCGCGCCCGACGTCGTGCGAGTTCATCGCCTCGACGAGGGTCACGTACGAGTTCGCGTCGAAGCGGCGCGTGAAGCGGTTGCCGTGGAAGTCGAGGTAGCTCTCCACGGCGTACCGGCCGCCCGCGCCGAAGGGACTCTTGTCGGACTGCCACGACCGCTGGAACCGCTGGTTCAGTTCGGTGGGCGTGCGGTAGTTCAGCAGGGCCATGCGGCGCGCGAGCGACAGGCCGCGATGCGGACCGTCGCCGTCGGGTGCATCGTAGTAGTGGCCCCCGGCGAACCGCGGGTCCATCTGGATCGCCGCGAGCTGCACGGAGTTGAGCGCGACCTGGTCGGCGGTCGTCGTCGGCGGGGAGCACAGCACGCCGAGCCGCTCGACCCGCTCGGGATGCGTGACCGCCCACTCGAGCGCGTGCATGCCGCCCATCGAGCCGCCGACCACGCCCGCCCACACGTCGATGCCGAGGGCGTCGGCGAGCATGACCTGCGCGGCGACCTGGTCGCGGATCGTGAGGAAGGGGAACCGCGACGCCCACTCGTAGCCGTCGGGGGCGATGCTCGCGGGGCCGGTCGACCCCTGGCATCCCCCCAGGATGTTCGGTGCGACGACGAACCAGCGGTCGGTGTCGATCGGGGCGCCCGGGCCGACGATCTCACCCCACCAGCCGTCGGTCGCGTGGCCCGGGCCGGCCTCGCCGCGCACGTGGCTGTCGCCCGTGAGGGCGTGCAGGATCAGCACGGCGTTGTCGCGGGCGGGGGACAGCTCGCCCCAGGTCTCGTAGGCGAGTCGGATGCCGGGCAGGCTTGCGCCGCCCTCGGTCGCGAACGCGCCGAACCGCGCGAACCTGCGCTCCCCGATCGGGTCGCCGTCGCGCCAGGCGCCGGTCGCCGGTGGGCGCCCGAGGAGCGACCGGGCGTCTGCCTCGGTCACCGGAGCCGAGGGCACCGTGTCTTCCGAGGTCTGCCAGTCCATACGACCATTCTCCCGGCCGATGGGGAGGGTCAGCGCAGTGTTACGGGGGGCACGGACACCTTCGAAAGTTTCCGCCGAAAGGCGGGCGCGGGACCTTCGGACCCGTCGTTAGCGTCGGGGAGATCACCATTCTGTGACCTGATCGCTCCACCGGAAGAGACCCTGATGACACGTTCCTGGCGCCGCACCGCCTCCCTCACGATGGTTACAGCGCTCCTGGCGTCGACCATCGTGGCATTCCCCTCCATCGCATCGGCGGACGACGAGGTCGACGCGGCCTCGATCGCCGTCGCTGCGCAATCACTGGCGAATCTGGATGAGTCACTGCTCCTTGCTGCATCCGATGGAGCCGGGACCGGGACGGTGCAGACCAGCCAGGGCACCATCGGTGTCCCGTCGCGGTTGACGGACGGGGTGTCTATACACTCTCCCGGGCGGTCGCCCTTGACGATCGATCTCCCCGAGGCGGACGCGGCGGGCGATGCCGTCCTCCTCCAGGGTGGGGCGGTGACCTACCCGGGTGAGTCCCTGACCAATTCTGTGATCGTCGGTGACGCGGGTGTGCAGATGCTGACGACGATCACTTCCGCCGACGCGCCGGAGCATCTCGAGTACGACGTCGACCTCGGCGTCGGCGAGTCGTTGCGATCGACCGAGGACGGCGCCGCGGTCGTCGCCGCTGACGGCACTGTCCTCGCCGTGGTCGCGGATGCCTGGGCACTCGACGCGGACGGCGACCCTGTCGCGACGCACTACGAGATCGAGGGCTCCACGCTCATCCAGGTCGTCGATCACCGCGCGGCGGGGGTCGCATACCCGGTGGTGGCGGATCCGATCTGGATCGCTCCGTGGGTGTTCACGTGCCTCCTGGGCCTCGGGCTCAAAGGGCCGCAGATCACGCAGGCCTTCGCCACCGGCACGATCTGGGGTGGCCTCGGCGCGGCCGCGCTCGCCTGCGCACTGGGCAAGTGATCGCCGTGCAACCTGAGGAGCTGGCACGGAGGATCGCGAAGGTCGATTCTCAGATCGCGGCGCACCCGCTGTCCAGCGAACGCGTTACGCAGGCGCATGCCGTCATCGAGGCGCACGGGGGCACGGACGACTCCGATGCGATCTCGCGCGAGTTGGCCTCTCGAGGGCTCCCGAGTCTGGTGGAGCTCGGCCGTATCCAGGCGCGGAGCTCGTTCAGCTGGTGGCGGCTCCACCGCAAGCGGCGAGCACTGCTCCGTCGCGCGGATCGCTAGGCGACCCGCGCGCGGCGGACCGAGGAGACGATCGAGTCCAGCACAGCGTTCGACTGACGCAGCAGCGGGCGGGACGCGGCATCCTCGACCAGACGGTCCATGAGCAGCTGGGTCCTCGACACGATGGGATGCCAGTAACCGCCGGGGTGGTGCCGGTCCAGATCCAGGCGCAGTGACCCGTGGTCCGTCGTGAGCACGGCGGTGCCGGGCGCCAGGTCGAGGTCCGGGTCGGTCTGCGTGATCATGACCAGGACGGAACTCCACAGGCCCGAGAACGCGCCGGGGAACGGGAACCGTGTGGTCCTCAGGTCCAGGGTGGCACCCCGGATCTCGGTCCAGTCGACCTGCTGCGTCACGGCGGGTCCATCTCGGTGACTGATGGTGTCCACGCCGAGGACGAGGTGACGCCGACCGGGATCGCCGATCGCGAGCCCGTCAGGCACAGCGTGAAGAGGTCCGTAGCGTTTCATCGTCTTCCCTCGAGCGTATCGGGCCGGACGCGCGACACCCCGCCGCGGTGACCCGGGCGGGGTGTCGGTCTCCTGAGGAGGGGAGGTCAGGCGCGCGCGGCCTCCGAGAGGCGGCGCGCGGCGGCGAGGGCCTGGTCGAGGTCGGCCTTCAGGTCGTCGATGTTCTCGAGGCCGACCGAGAGGCGGACGAGGCCCGGAGTGACGCCCGAGGTGAGCTGCTGCTCCGGGGTCAGCTGCGAGTGCGTCGTGGATGCCGGGTGGATGACGAGCGAGCGCACGTCGCCGATGTTCGCCAGGTGGCTGAACAGGCTCAGCGCGTTGACGAACTCGCGACCTGCGGCCACGCCGCCCTTGAGCTCGAACGACAGCACCGCGCCGACGCCCTTGGGGGCGTAGCGGTTCGCCGCGGCGTACCAGGGCGAGGTGGGCAGACCCGAGTAGTTCACCGAGGCGACGTCGGGGTGGTTCTCGAGCCACTCCGCGATCTCCTGCGCGTTCTGCACGTGGCGCTCGATGCGCAGCGACAGCGTCTCGACACCCTGGATGAGGTTCCACGCGCTCTGCGGCGAGATGGCCGAGCCGAGGTCGCGCAGCAGCTGCACCCGGGCCTTGATGATGTAGGCCAGACCGTCGCCCACCGCATCGGTGTAAACGGCGCCGTGGTAGGACTCGTCGGGGGTCGTGAGACCGGGGAAGCGGTCGGCGTGCTGGGACCACGGGAACGAGCCGCCGTCGACGATGACGCCGCCGATGGTCGTGCCGTGGCCGCCGAGGAACTTGGTCACCGAGTGGACGACGATGTCGGCGCCGTGCTCGAACGGGCGGATCAGGTACGGGGTCGCGATCGTGTTGTCGACGATGAGCGGGACGCCCGCCTCGTGGGCGACGTCGGCGACGGTGCGGATGTCGAGCACGTTGATCTGCGGGTTGCCGATCGTCTCGGCGAAGAAGAGCTTCGTGTTCGGGCGGACCGCGCGACGCCATTCTTCGGCGTCGTCCTGGTTCTCGACGAACGTCGTCTCGATGCCGAGCTTGGCGAGCGTGTACTTGAAGAGGTTGTACGTGCCGCCGTAGATCGAGCTCGACGAGACGATGTGGTCGCCGGCCTGTGCGATGTTGAGGATGGCGAAGGTCGAGGCCGCCTGGCCGGACGAGACGAGGAGGGCACCGGTGCCGCCCTCGAGGCCCGCGAGACGCTGCTCGAGGACGTCCTGCGTCGGGTTCTGGATGCGGGTGTAGATGTTGCCGAACTCCGCCAGGGCGAACAGGTTCGCGGCGTGGTCGGCGTTGTCGAAGACGTACGAGGTCGTCTGGTAGATCGGCGTGGCGCGGGCCTTGGTGACCGGGTCCGGAGCGGCGCCGGTGTGGATCTGCTTGGTCTCGAAGCGCCAGTTCTCGGGTGCGGACATGACGGGCTCCCTGCGTGAGTGGACGATGGATGTGAGGGCCTGCGGACGGGATGCCGCGGGCTCGACACCGACGTTACGAGCCGCATCCGGCGAGGACAACGGAACGGACACGCGGCGTAACGTGACGGCGTGCCGCGGGCGGGTCGCGAGTGGCTAGCGTGGACCCCATGGCGAATCGACGTGCAGTGGTGACCGGCGCGAGCTCGGGGATCGGTGAGGCGGTCGTGCGCGACCTCCGCGCGAGGGGCTGGGACGTCGTCGGAGTGGCCCGGCGCGCGGCGCGCCTGGAGGCCCTCGACGCCGAGATCGGTTCGCGCTCGTACGCCGCCGACCTCACGAGCGAGGCGGACGTTGCGGCGCTCGCCGCGCACCTCGCCGACACCGGTCCGCTGCACGCGCTCGTCCACGTCGCGGGCGGCGCCCGCGGGACGCAGCGCGTCGAGGACGGCGACGCCGCCGACTGGCGCTGGATGTTCGAGGCCAACGTGCTGTCGGCGCAGCTGCTGACGGCCGCGCTCCTGCCGCTCCTGCGGCGTGCCGCCGAGGCCGACGGGCACGCCGACACGGTCTACGTCACCTCGACCGCGGCCCAGACCGCCTACCCGGGCGGTGCGGGGTACAACGCGGCGAAGGCGGGCGAGTCGATGCTCGTGCACGCGCTGCGGCTCGAGCTGAACGGCGAGCCGATCCGCGTCGTCGAGATCGCCCCCGGGATGGTGCAGACCGAGGAGTTCTCACTCAACCGCCTCGGCGGCGACCGGGCCGCGGCCGAGAAGGTCTACGACGGCGTCGACGAGCCGCTGACTGCGACCGACGTCGCCGACGTCATCGGGTACGCGCTCGAGGCGCCGGGACACGTGAACCTCGACCTCGTCACGATGCGACCGGTCGCCCAGTCGGCGCAGCACCTGCTGGCGCGGGGGCGCCTCCGCCCCCGCAGCGACAAGGACTGACCGCGCTCAGCCCGCGGGCGGGGCGTCGGCGAACGCCACCTTCGGCACGAACACCAGCAGCACGGCAGCGAGGAATCCGCCGGCCGCGCAGATCGCCCACACCGTGAGGTAGCCGCCGAGCGAGCTCGCCGTCTGACCGACGACGCTGCCGGCACCGGCGGCGAGGACCACGCCGAACACGGCGGACGAGAACGCGCCGCCGATCGTCTTCGTCGTGTTGGTCATGCCGGACGCCTCGCCGGTCTTGCCGAGCGGGGCTGCCGCCGCCGCGGCCGCGGGCAGGGCGCCGACGAGCGCACCGCAGCCGATGCCCGCGATCGACAGGTTCAGCAGCACCTGCCACACCTCCAGGTGGAACGGGAGGAAGAGCGCGTACCCGACGCCCACCAGGGCGGCGGCGGCGATGAGCGCGAGGCGCGGGCTGACCCGTCGCGAGGTGACGGCGAACAGCACTGCGCCGACGATCAGCGACACGAGGTACAGCCCGATCACGTACGAGCGCTCGGTCGCATCCAATCCGAGTCCGTAGCCGAGCGAGGAGTCCGTCCCGGCGTAGGTGGACAGCGGGCCCTGCGCACCGAGCAGGCTGATGCCGATGAGGAAGGCGGTCGCCTGCACCGGCCACATGTCGGGTCGGGCGAGGACCCGTACGTCGATCACCGGGGAGGCGTGGCCCCGCTCGTGACGGACGAACCAGACCAGCACGCCGACCCCGACGACGAACAGCCCCACGACCCCCGCCCACGCGACCGGGCCGAGTGCGAGCTCGCCGATGAGCCGCATCCACGCCAGTGCGCCGGTGACCAGCAGCAGACCCCATGCGAGCAGGACGACGCCCCACGTGTCGAGGCGCCGTTCGCCGCTCGGCGTCGACTCGGGGACGAAGAGCCAGATGACGACCGCGATGAGCGAGACCGCGACGGCGGGCACCATGAGGGTGAGGCCCAGGTCGCCTGTCGCCGCATAGATGCGACCCGCCGCGAGCGCGCCCATGATGGCGCCGGCCTCGAGCCCGACGACCAGCAGACCCGCGGCGCGCCGGGTCATCGAGACGCCGCGATTCTGCTGCCGCCCCCGTTCGAAGATCAGCGCGATCTCGAGCGGGAGCCACACGACGTAGAAGCCCTGCAGCGACCAGAACAGCAGGAAGGTCCAGAACGAGTCGGCGAAGACGAGACCCCACGAGGCGAGCGCGGTGAGGATCGCCGCGACGAGCAGGATGCGCTTGTGGCCGAACATGTCGCCGAGCTTCGCGAGGATCGGCACGACGAGGGCGCTGAGCAGCAGCTGCCCCGCCTCGAACCAGTTGACGTCGGCGTCGCGGATCCCGAGCTGGATCACGATGTCGCTGAACAGGGGCACGTAGAACCCCTGCAGGATGCCGCTGACGATCTCGACGAGGATGAACCACCCGATGAGCCCGGCGGTGATCCCCGCGGCCGAGGAACGCAGCGCGGAGGAATGCAGGGCCGAGGAGCGCGCGGAGCCGGTCACGAGCGCGAGCCTAGCGCCGGAGGGGCCCGCGACCGCGAAGGCGCCCGCCCCGCAGGTCGTAGTCTGAGACCTCATGGACGAAGGGATGGCGGTGGCCGGCGAACGCGAGACGTTGACCTGGGACGATTTCGGCGGGGCGACCCGCGACCTCGCGCGATCCATCATCGCCGACGGGTTCGCTCCCGACATCGTCGTCGCCATCGCCCGCGGGGGACTGCTGCCCGCCGGAGCGATCGCGTACGGCCTGGGGGTGAAGAGCTGCGGCGCGTTGAACGTCGAGTTCTACACCGGCATCGGCACGGTGCTCGACGCCCCCGCGCTCCTGCCGCCCGACCTCGACCTCGGCGCCCTGCCAGGCAAGCGCGTGCTCCTCGTCGACGACGTCGCCGACAGCGGCCGCACTCTCGCGCTCGCCGTGAAGATGCTGCGGGAGGCCGGCGCCGACGTCCGCTCGGTGTGCATCTACACGAAGCCCGGGTCGATCGCGATGCCCGACTACTCGTGGCGCGAGACCGACCTCTGGATCGACTTCCCCTGGTCGTTTCGGGGAACCGTGGTCCAGGAGGACCAGGGGCTCCCCGCCGGCGCATGACCGCCCGCTCGCTCGACGATCTGGCCGCCGACGGTCTGCTCGACCCGGAATGGGCGCAGGCGCTCGGGCCCGTGGCATCCGACATCGCGGCCCTCGGCGACCGCCTGCGCGCCGACGAGCGCGGCTACCTGCCCGAGGGGCGCCACGTCCTGCGCGCCTTCGCGCAGCCGCTGTCGCGGGTGCGGGTGCTCATCGTCGGTCAGGACCCGTACCCCACCCCGGGGCACCCGGTCGGCCTCTCGTTCGCCGTCGAGCGCCACGTGCGCCCGCTGCCGCGCAGCCTCGCCAACATCTACGCCGAGCTCTCGGCCGATCTCGGCATCCCGCCGGCGTCGCACGGCGACCTGTCGGCGTGGACCGAGCAGGGCGTCCTGCTCCTCAACCGCGTCCTCACCGTCGCGCCCGGGGAGGCGGGCTCTCACCGCGGCTGGGGGTGGGAACGCGTCACCGAGCACGCGATCCGCACCCTCGTCGCGCGGTCCGGTCCGCTCGTCGCGGTGCTGTGGGGGAGGGATGCCGCAGGCCTCATCCCCATGCTGGGCGAGATCCCGCGGGTCGAGTCGGCGCATCCGTCTCCGCTCTCGGCGCGGCGCGGCTTCTTCGGGTCGCGGCCGTTCTCCCGGGTGAACGCGCTGCTCGAGGCGCAGGGGGCGGCCCCCGTTGACTGGCGACTGCCCGACTGACGGGACGGGCCGCCGGTGAGCCGTATGCTGGCGGCATGCTGGAGGACGAGTACGAGCGCGATCGTCGTCGCCTGCCCCGTCACCTCCGCCGCCGGCCCGAGCCCGAGCGCGAGTTCTCCTTCGAGCTGCGCCCCGCCGTGCGCACCGACATGCCGGACGTTCGTGAGATCTACAACTACTACGTCACCAACTCGGTCGTGACCTTCGACGAGAAGCGCTGGACGCACGCGCAGTGGGTGGAGAAGTTCGACCACCTGACGAAGCTCGGGCTGCCGTTCCTCGTCGCCGTCTCGCCGACCGGGCAGATCCTCGGGTACGGCCTCGTCTCGCCCTGGACGGGCAAGAGCGGCTTCCGCTACACGGTCGAGAACTCGATCTACCTGGGTCAGGCGGCCACCGGCAAGGGGCTCGGCACGGCGCTCCTGCAGGCCCTCATCGCCGCGTGTGAGGAGAAGGGCATCCGCGAGATGGTCGCCGTCATCAGCGACAAGGGGGCCGAGGGCTCGCTCGCTCTGCACGAGCGGCTCGGTTTCGTCGAGGTGGGCCGGATGGGCCGCGTCGGGTACAAGTTCGGGCGATCGCTCGGCACGATCTACCTGCAGAAGCACCTGAACCCGAAGAAGAAGGAATCGATCCTCTCGCGCATCCGCGCGCGCTGAGTCAAGGCGCCGGCACCGCCTCGCCGTCGGCCTGCACCCGGTCGATCAGGTCGCGCCAGGGCCCGGCGGCGTCGCCGTCGCCGAGCGACGCACGGCGGTCGCACGAGCCTCCGGCCACGGCGACCTCCCACGAGAACCGGTCGGCGCCGGGAGCGGATGCCGGTGGCTCCTCCCACGGGCACGCGTCGATGAGCGGCATCCACCCGTCCGCCTCCTCGGGAGCGACCTCGACGCGCCACGCCCGGCGCAGCCCCGCGAAGCCGCCGGTGCGCACCACGACGATCGTCATCGGGTCAGCGGGTTCGGGCATCCTCCACGACTCCGACGCTCGCCCACGCGGTGCGGACGGCGACGGCCTCCTCCGAGTCCTCACCGTACTCCCGCGCCGCCGTGTCCGCGGTCGCCGTCGCGAACTGCGCGAAGGTGGCGGCGGGGCTGAGGGAACCCGCGGTGAGGGTGAGGTACCAGATGCGTCCCGCGCGCTCCCAGGCGTAGCCGCCGAGCGCCGTGGCGACGAGGTGGAAGGCCTTGTTCGGGATGCCGGAGTTGATGTGCACGCCGCCGTTGTCGCCCGAGGTCTCGACGAAGTCGCGCATGTGCGAAGGCTGCGGGTCCGTGCCGAGCACGTCGTCGTCGTAGGCGGTGCCCGGCGCGGCCAGCGAGCGCAGCGCCGATCCGGTGACGGCGTCGGTGAAGATCTCGGCGCCGACGAGCCAGGTCGCGGCATCCGCCGTCTGGCCGCGGTGGTGCTGGTCGGTGAGCGCGCCGAAGACGTCGGCGATCGATTCGTTGAGCGCGCCGGACTGCCCCGAGTAGTCGAGGCCGCCGGCGCTCTCGATGACGCCGTGCCCCAGCTCGTGCGCGATGACGCTGAGCGAACGGGTGAACCCGGCGAACACCTCGCCGTCGCCGTCGCCGAACACCATGCGCTCGCCGTCCCAGAACGCGTTGTCGTACGCCCGGCCGTAGTGCACGGTGGCGGCGAGAGCGCCGCTGCGGCCGTCGAGACCGACCCGCTCGAAGGCGTCCCAGAAGAAGGTGAAGGTCGCGCCGAGCCCGTCGTACGCCTCGTCGACCGCCGCGTCGCCGGTGGGGGCGGCGCCCTCGGCGCGGGCGGGGGTGCCTGGCAGCTCCTCGCGGTTCTGCGCGTCGGAGATCAGCCGGTCGGCGTCGGGCGCCGCCGAGACGACGAGGGCGTCGCCGTCGACCGACAGGTCGAGGTGCGCGCGCATCGGCGCGTACGCCCGCGGGACGGCGAGGGTCGCGCGTGCGGCGGCGACGGCGTGCGGGAATCGTTCGGCCGGAGCGGCCGCGAGACGGGCGAGCAGGTACGGCGGGACGATGGCGTGCATGCCGCCACGCTAGTGCCCGGCGCCGACACCCGGGCCGTCGGTCAGCGCTCGCGCGGGTCGATGACGGGGATCGACGCGAGCAGGCGACGGGTGTAGGCGACCTGCGGATCGAGCAGGACCTTCTCCGTCGGGCCCTCCTCGACGACACGGCCCTCGGTCATGACGACGACGTCGTCGCAGAGGTTCTGCACCACGCCGATGTCGTGCGAGACCATCACCAGGGTCAGGCCGTCCCGCTGCCGCAGGCCCCGGATGAGGTCGAGGATCTGCGCCCGGACGGTCACGTCGAGCGCCGACAGCGGCTCGTCGCCGACGAGGACGTCGGGACGGTGCACGAGGGCGCGGGCGAGGGCGATGCGCTGCCGCTGACCGCCCGAGAACTCGTGGGGGAACCGCTCCGCGGTGTCGGCGGGCAGGCCGACGTCGTCCAGCACCTCCCGCACGCGCGCGCGGTGGTCGCCCGGGATCTCGAGCGCCGACAGCGGCTCGCCGACGATGCGTCCGACGCTCATCCGCGGGTCGAGCGACCCGTACGGGTCCTGGAAGACGATGCCGGTCCGCCGTCGCAGCCAGTGCAGGGAGCGAGCGGGTGCGCTGCCGTCGACGGGACGCCCGTCGAACTCGACGGTGCCGGCGGTCGCCGTGTCGAGGCCGAGCAGCAGGCGCACGAGCGTGGACTTGCCCGAGCCGGACTCGCCGATGATGCCGAGGGCGCTGTGGGCGCGGACGTCGACGTCCACGTCGTCGAGGGCCGTCGTCCACCGTGTCGGTGCGAAGGCGCCGGCCCGCGGCATCCGGTACCGCCGCGTGAGTCCGCGCGCACGGATCAGTTCGCTCACGCGTCCCCCCTCGGTCGCCACAGGGTCGCCGTCGCGTCCCGCAGCAGGGCCTGCGTGACGGGGGAGGCGGGGGAGCGCAGCAGCGTGCGCAGCGGTCCCTGCTCGACGACGCGTCCGGTGTCGAGGACGACGGCGTCCGTCGCGATCTGCGAGAGCACCGCGAGGTCGTGCGTGATGAACACGAGCGACATCCCGTCCTCGTCGACGAGCTGGTGCAGCAGGTCGAGGATCTCGGCTTGGATCGTCACGTCGAGCGCCGTCGTGGGCTCGTCGGCGATGAGCAGACGCGGCCGGCAGGCGAGGGCCATGGCGATCGCGACGCGCTGACGCTGCCCGCCCGAGAGCTGGTGCGGGTAGCGGCGGACGATCGACTCCGGATCGGGCAGGCGCACCCGGCGCGCCTCCTCGACCGCCCGCGCCCACGCGTCGGCGCGGGAGACGTCGCGATGGTGGATGCGGATCGACTCGGCGATCTGTCGCCCCACCGTGCGGATCGGGTTGAGCGCCGTCTGGGGCTCCTGGAACACCATGCCGATCTCGTCCCCGCGCAGCTGCGCGAGGTCGCGGTCCCGCATCCCGACGAGCTCCCGCCCGTCCCAGCGGATGCTGCCGCCGACCTCCGCGCCGTCGGGGAGGAGCCCGAGGATCGCGAGCGCCGTGAGGGACTTGCCCGACCCCGACTCGCCGATGAGGCCGACGCGGTCGCCGTCGCCCACCTCGAGGTCGATGCCGTCGACGACGCGGCGACCGCCGACGTCGATCGTGAGTCCCGCCACCGAGAGCGTCATGCCGTCACCGCCGCGGGCGGTTCCGCGCCGACCGGGCCGACACGGCGCGACAGCGTGGGGTCGGTGGCGTCGCGCAGGGCGTCGCCGAGGAGGTTGAAACCGAGCACCGTCAGGGTGATCGCGAGCCCCGGCCACACCACCGAGAGCGGGTGGACACTGATGAACCGCTGCAGGTCGGCCAGCAGCAGCCCCCACGACGGCTCCGTCACGGGGGCGCCGAATCCGAGGTAGGACAGTCCCGCCTCGGCGAGGACGGCGACGGCCATGCCCCAGGACAGCTGCACGATGAACACCGGCGCGACGTTCGGCAGCAGGTGGCGCCACAGGTTCTGCCAGGGGGTCAAGCCCGAGGCGCGTCCGGCGAGCACGAAGTCGCTGTGCAGCACGCGGCGGAGCTCGGGCCGGGTCACCCGGGCGATGTTGACCCCGAACCCGATGCCGACCGAGACGACGACCACGAGAAGGGAGCCGCCCCACACCGCCGAGATCATCATCGCGATGAGCAGCACGGGGAAGGCGATGAGGACGTCGACGAGCACCGTGACGGTCTCGCGGACGGGCCGCGGGGTGAGCGCTCCGAGAGCCGCGAGCAGGAGTCCGATGACGGTCGCGATGACCCCGGCGCCGACGGCGACGAGGACGGTCGTGCGCGCGCCGGCCATGAGCAGGCTGAGGATGTCCCGGCCCGAACCGTCGGTGCCGAGCAGATGCGCGGCATCCGGTCCGGACCACCGGTTCGCGACGTCGACGCGTTGCGGATCGAACGGCGTCCAGACCAGCGAGACGGCGGCGACGACGAGGATGACGAGAACGACGACGACGCCGAACCGTCCCGTGCCCGACCCCCAGAGCCGCTGCGCCCACGTGAACCGCCGCATCACTCGGCCTCCCGCTGACGCGGATCGAGGAGGCGGTGGACGAGGTCGACCGCGAAACCGATGACGAGGACGAGCCCGGTCAGCACGAGCAGCTCGCCTTGCACCTTCACGAGGTCCCGGTTGCCGGTGTCCTCCACGAGCATGCGGCCGATGCCGGGGAGGCTGAAGAGCTGCTCGATCACGACGGCGCCGACCATGATGCCGGCGACCTGGACGCCCAAGACGGTGACGACCGACAGGCCGACGCTCGGCAGGCCGTGCCGCAGGAGCGCCTGCGTGCGGGTGAGTCCCTTCGCGGCTGCCGTCCGCACGAAGTCCTGCCCCATCGCCTGCAGGGTCGCCGAGCGCACGAACCGGAGCAGGACCGCGCCCTCGACGACGCCGATCGTGAGGGCCGGCAGGAGCAGGGCGCGGACGGCCGCGCCGGGGTCGGACCATCCGGCGCGCGGGAACCCCTGGGCGGGCAGCCAGCCGAGCGACACGGCGAAGACGACGACGAGCATCATCCCCGCCCACACGACCGGGACGGCGGCGAGGGCCTGCGCGCCGACCGAGACGAGGACGCCGTCAGGTCGGCGGCGCCGGACCGCGGCGTGCACGCCGAACGGGACCGCGACGATGAGGGCGATGACGAAGGAGAGGATGCCGAGGGGCACCGTGACCTCCGCCTTCTGCAGCAGCTCCGAGGCCACCGGCGTGCCGGTCAGCTGCGAACGTCCCAGGTCGCCCGTGAGGATGCCCGCGATCCAGTCGCCGTACTGCACGGGCAGGGGCCGGTCGAGTCCCAGGCGCTCGCGGATCCCTGCGATCTGCTCGGGGGTGGAGTTGACGCCCGCGATGAGCTGCGCGACGTCACCGGGGAGGATGCGCAGGGTCGTGAAGATCAGCGCACTGGCGACGAACAGGCCCAGCACCAGCAGGGCCAGTCGCGTCAGCGCGTAACGGATCACCCCTCGCTCTTGGCCAGTTCTGCGACGTTGAGTCGCTCGTTGACGTTGACGGTCGGCATCCCGCTCACGTTCGAGCCGACCGCCACGACGGACGCACCGTTGTAGAGCCAGTCGGCGGCGTCGTCCTCGGACACGATGCGCGCGGCCTGCGCGAGCAGGTCGGCGGCGGCGGCGTCGTCCGTTGCGGCGACCGACTGCGCGTACAGCTCCTGCACCTCGGGGTTGGCGTAGGTGAAGTAGTAGTCGGGGTTCGCCCAGTTCTCGAAGTCGCGCGCCTCGGTGTGCAGCACGAAGCTCAGCTCGTAGTCCTTGTTGACGTACACGTCATTGATCCACGCCGGGAACTCGACGGGGTTCACCTGGAGGGTGATCCCCACGTCGCGCAGGTTGGAGACGAGGATCTGCGGGACCGTGGTGCCGTACGCCGAGGGGATCGTGAGCGTGAGGGTGAGGTCCTCGGCGCCCGCCTCGGCGAGCAGGGCGCGCGCGGCCTCCGGGTCGAACGGGGCGACGTCGGCGAGGTCCTCGTAGCCCGGGTCGAGCGACGGGATCGGGCCGTACATCGTCGTGCCGGCGCCGAGCGCCTCGACGATCGACGCGTTGTCGATCGCCTGGCGGATCGCCTGGCGCACGCGGTCGTCGGCGAGCGGACCGGAGGTCTGGTTGAACGCGAGCGTGCCCTTGTCCGTGGACTCGCCGATCTCGAGAGAGAAGTCGCCGTTCGCCTCGATCTGGTCCTTCAGGTTCGCGTCGAATCCGGTGAGCACGTCGAACTCACCGGCCAGCGCGCCGCTGAGGGCGGCCTGGTTGTCGCCCACGTAGGAGAAGACGACCTCGGCCGCGGCGGCCGGGGTGCCCCAGTAGTCGGCGAAGCGCTCGAAGACGATGCTGTCGCCCTCGCGCCATTCGGTGAGACGGAAGGGGCCGGTGCCGTTCGCCGCGGTCTTGCGGTCGATCTTGTCGCCCTCCTTCAGGACGAGCCCGGCGCGACCGGTGAGGCTCCACAGGAGCGTCGAGTCGGGCGCCTTCAGCGTGAGGGTCACGGTCTGCCCGTCGGCGGCGATGTCCGCGACGTTCGCGAGCCGCGCGGAGTCGCGGAAGGTCGAGGTGTCGCGCACCTGCGTCAGCGACCACACGACGTCCTGGGGGGTGAGCGGCTGACCGTCGTGGAAGGTGACGCCTTCGCGCACCGTGAAGGTGTAGGTCAGCTTGTCGTCGGAGACCTCGTAGTCGCTCGCGAGCGCCGGGACGATCTCCTGGTCGGGGGTGCGGGCGACGAGGCCCTGGTAGACGTTGTCGATCAGGATCTGGTCGAGGGCCGAACCCGCCGTCTCGCGGATGTCGAGGTTGCCCGGCTCGAGCACGAGACGCACGTTGACGGATGCGTCGGGGTCGGGGGTGCCTGCCGAGGCGGACGGACCGGGCTGGGAGCCGGTGCAGCCGGACAGGAGCAGGGCGCCGGCAGCGACGAGCGCGGCGGCGGCCAGGGCGGTGCGGCGAAGCATGTGTGTGGGGGATCCTTTCGGCACGATGGGGGTCGTCACTGCGGCCGCGCCATCGGAGTGCTCGGGTGCGCGTTACAGCCTAGAGTCCCGCGCGCGCAGTTCGGTCACCGGCCGTCATGTGCCGCGCGCACGGCCGCGGCGAGCTCGACGGGGCGCTCCTCCTGCACGTTGTGCCCCGACTCCAGCTCGAGATGGCGTGCGGCCGGCATCCGCTCCCGGAACTCGCGCCGGTCCGACTCGGTGAGGAAGCCCCGCGTGCCGGTCACGAGGGTGACGGGGGCGGTGACTGCGGCGAGGTGGTCCCATCCCGCGGCGGAGAGGACACCGGCATCCGCCCGCTGCGCGGCGTCGACCGCTGCGGCGGCCCCCGGGTCCGCCGCGAGCCGATTCGCGAGGTGCGCGTAGTGGTGCTTCCACTCGACGCGGCCGTCGGGGCGGATGCGGGAGTTCAGCGACACCCCTCGCGTGGCCGCCTCGCGCGAGCCGCCGAGACCGAACGAGAGCGCGCGGTCGACGAGCTCGTCGCGGCTGGCCCAGTCGGTGGGACCGGCGAAGAAGGCGCGGATCGAGGCGGCGGCGCCGTTCGGGTCGATGCCGGGGGAGATGTCGACGAGGACGAGGGCCGCGACGAGCTCGGGATGCCGCGCCGCGAGGGCCGCGGCGGTGAGCCCGCCGAGCGAGTGCCCGACGACGGTCTGCGGGCGGCCGCCGGTCCAGGCGGTGACGGCGGGCGCGATGTCGGCGGCGAGGGTGTCACCGGTGTACTCCGCGTCGCTGCGCCACGACGAGTCGCCGTGCCCCGGCAGGTCCAGCACGAGCGCCGGGAGACCGGCGGCGAGGACCGTCGTGTCCCACGTGTGGGCGTTGAGTCCGGCGCCATGGAGGAACGTGACCTCGGGCGCGAGGCCCGGGTCACCGAACCGCAGGGCGCTCACCGTCCGTCCGTCCGGCAGCCGGTGCGTCAGGCGGCGCACCGGCGGGACGGGGACCCCGAGGGCGTCGCCCTGCGCGGGGAGATAGGAGAACTCGTCGAACGCGTTGTCGCTCACGTTCCTCATTGTCGCCGATCCCGGGTGGCGGGGACGCGGCTACGGTGGACGGCATGAGCGATCCCCACCGCGTGCACCTGGCCCGCGCGGCCCGGCCGGCCTACGACGCCCTCGAGGCGTTCGCCAAGACGGTCGGCGACCTCGCCGCCGAGGCGGGGATCGACGCCCGCCTGCGGGAGATCGCCCTCATCCATTCCTCGCAGCTGAACGGATGCGCCTACTGCGTGCGCGTGCACGCCGATCGTGCCGCCAAGGCGGGGCTCACGATGGACGTCGTCGCGCAGATCGCCGTCTGGCGTGAATCGGGCGTCTTCACCGAGCGGGAGCGCGCGGCGCTCGAGCTCACGGAGGCCTACGTCTTCATCCACGAGGAGGGCGTCCCCGACGACGTCTACGACCGGGTCGGCGGCATCCTCTCCGAGGAGGAGTACGTCGCGCTCAGCTGGCTGCTCGTCTCGATCAACGCCTTCAACCGCATCGCGATCGCGGGGCGCTACCCGGTGCCCGAGCGCCCGGCGACGCCGACACCGTGACGGTCCACGACGTCCCCGGCGTCTTCAACGTCCGCGACGTCGGCGGGCTGCCCGCGGACGGCGGCCGCACGAGGGACGGCGTCCTGTTCCGATCGGGGCACCTGGCGCGGCTGACCTCGGAGGGCCGCGAGCGGCTCGCGGCGTTCGGCATCCGTCGCATCGTCGACCTCCGCGACGAGCAGGAGCGACGCGACGAACCGTCCCGCATCGACGGTCTCGGCGTCGAGACCGTGTGCCTGCCGATGTTCGCCGGGTCGGCCGCCTCGTTCTTCGACGACGACCTCTCGCTCGACGACCTGTACCGGGCGCTCGTCGACGGTTCGGCGTCCCGGCTGGTCGAGGTGGTGCGCGCCGTGCTGGCGGCGCAACCGGTGCTCGTCCACTGCACGGTCGGCAAGGACCGCACCGGGCTGTCGGTCGCCCTCGTCCTCGCCGCCGCGGGGGTCGACGAGGACGCCGTCGTCGCCGACTACGCGCGCACCGAGCACCTGCTGCCGGAGGCCCGCAACGACGCCGTCCTGCGCTTCCTCCGCGCCCGCTACCCGCACGCGCGGCACCTCGAGGACCTCGCGACGCGCTCGCCGGCAGAGGCGATGCGCGCCGTCTTCGAGGACCTGCGGCTGCGCTACGGCGGTCCGGTCGACTACCTGCGGGCGTACGGACTGCACGACGACGAGATCGCCGAGCTCCGCCGCATCCTCATCGCGTGACGCCCCTCAGCGGCGCGGCACGTACCGCCCGTCCTCCAGCCCCGCCTCGATCTCGAACCGGTTGGTGAGGGGATCGCGGCCGGCGAACAGGTACAGCAGCGGCATGAGCATGCCGTAGCGCCGCCACTGCTCCCGGTGCACCGCTTCGTGGGCGAGCAGCCGGTCGTCGATGGGGCCGGTGCCCGTGAGGAAGCAGCCGCCGACGCAGACGCCACCGCGTCCGAACGTCGCGTCGGGCATGCCGCGGAACACCCAGAGTCCGCCGCGGCGTTCGACCCGCCCCGTCGACCAGAGCGACCCCCACACGAACCCGAAGGCGGTGCCGGCCAGGTACCCGAGGCGGCTGAGGGGGGAGTCGAGCAGGATGCCGGGGATCCACCGGTCCCACCGTCGCCCGCGGTCGAGGGCACGCTCCGCGCGCTGCTCCCATCCGGGTGGAGGGAGCGGACTCACGCGAGGGCTCCCAGCAGGCGGAGGATCGTGCCGAGGTCCTCGACCGCGGCGTCCCGGCTCGCCGGGGCGAAACCCGCGACGGAGGCGCCGACCAGCGGCATCCGCTCTCGCAGTCGTCCGATCGCGGCGACGACCTGGGCGGGCTGGGCGCCGAACGGCACCGGTTCGAGCACGCCCGTGATCGTGGCCGGGTCGAGGACGTCGAGGTCGACGTGGACGTACACCGCGTCGGCGCCGGTCGCAGCGACGGCGTCCGCGAGGGCCGCGGGGTCTGCGAGGGCGTCGGCGGCGAGCATCGTGACCGGCGAGGAGTCGAGCACGTCGGCCTCGCCGTCGTCCAGCGCGCGCGCCCCGACGAGGACGGTGCGCGCGGCGGCGGCGGGGGGCGCGTC
>NZ_JAMXSA010000035.1:0-30264 GCF_024124465.1 Microbacterium sp. CnD16-F | reverse complement strand
CCGCGAGCACCGCCGGAGCGGGATCGGGCGCCGGGAGTGGCGCGAGCCGCACGTCCGCCGGGGACTGCTCGACGGGGGCCGACGGGCGCGGGGCGGGTGCCACGTCGACGACCGCGCCCGAGGCGAGGTCGTGCCACCCTCGCCGCCAGCGCGAGGAGTCGAACAGCGGCGAGAAGAACCCGACGACGACGCTCGCCGTGAGGCCCCAGAGGAGGTTGCGACCGAGCGCGCGCCCGAATCCGAGTTCGGCGTCGTCGGAGGCGTGGGCCAACCGTACCCCCGTGAAGCGCATGCCGAGGGAGCCGCGACCGCCCTGCATCGCGGTGTAAACGAGGAACCAGGCCGTGCTGACGACGGCGAGCACGGGCAGCAGCCAGAGGATCGGGACCGCGGTCACCATCGACAGGGCGACCACGATGCCGACGGCGACCCCGTTCACGGCGGCCGCGATCGCGGAGTCGATGACGACGGCGAGGATGCGGTGGCGCATCGTCGCGGGCACGCGGGCGGTCATGGCCGTCGCACCGTTCGCCGGATCCCACCCCGTCGCAGCGACCGCAGACTCAGGCGGGCGCGCAGCCGCTGCCAGAACGTGGCACCGCCCGCCATGCCCGCGACGATCTCGTCGACCTCGCGCCAGAACGCGTCGACGTCCTCCGGCGTGGGGTCGCCGGGGCCGTACACCTCGGCGTCGGCGCGCTGGGCGAGGGTCGCGACGCGGGGACCGTCGAAGGTCTCCCCCACGGCGCGGGCGCTCTCGGCGCGCGTGGACCCCGGCGGCACCGCGACTCGGTAGTCCACGGCGCGGTCGACGAGCTCATCCCACCCGCCCGACACCCGGTCGGCGGTGCGCTCGGCGCGCAGGCGGCGGGTGCGGCGGGCGGCCTTCACTCCGCCGATCACGAGGAACGGCGAGAGGAGGAGCAGGAGGGTGCCGAGACCGATCCCGGTCCACAGGAGCACCGGTCCGAGCCAGTCGAGCCCCGGGGGATCCTCCTCGTCCTGGTCGCGCTCCTCGGCGAGCGCCGGCGGCAACTCCGCCGGCTCCTGCGCGGGCGGCGGCGGCTGCAGGACCTGCGGCTTCGGGTTGGCGCGCGGCTTCGTGTTCTGCTGGCTCGGCTCGTTGTCCTCGTCGGGGGTCGGATCGAAGGTCACCCATCCGGCATCCTCGAACGCGATCTCGACCCAGGCGTGCATGTTGTCGCCGGTGGCGGTGAAGACCCCGCTCCCGTCCTGCTCGCCCTCGTCGGGGTACCAGCCCATGACCACCCGCGCGGGCATCCCGAGCTGCAGGGCCATGAGCGCCATCGTGACCGCGTACTGCTCGTCGTCGCCGACCATCTGCTCGTTCGAGACGAGCATCGTGATCCGTGCGGCGCCGTGACCGGAGGGCGAGTAGACGTCGTCGGCCAGACCGTGGCTGAAGTAGCCCTCGCTCTGCAGGTAGCTCTCGAGCGCGCGCGCCCGCTCGATCGGGGTCTCGGCTTCTTCCGTGGCGTCCGAGGCGAGTTCGCTGAGGGACCGGGGGATGCCGGTCTGCCGCGGCATCTTCAGCGGGGCGAACTGCTGGTCGGCGAGTTGCTCGTCCGTCGGCTCCACAGGCACGGTCGTGTCGATCGTGTACTGGTCGCCGGAGTGGACCCCGGAGGTGACGACGGCGGTTCCGGTGCCGTCGTTGAAGTGCGCGCCGCGGCGCAGGTCGTTCGCCCGATCACCGGCGAAGGTGATCTCGTGGGCGGAACCGACCGACGGCAGCCACACGCCGTCGAGGTTCTCGATGTCGACGCGCACGGTCGATTCGTCGCCCTTCGCCTGCGGCGACATGTTGGACCGGACGGGGGTGAAGGCGCTCGACGAGCCCGCGCCGTCCTCGGCGACGTTGTAGACGATGCCGTCGTAGGCGTCCATCGTCGCAAGCCGAACCCGAGCGTCCTCAGGCAGGCCGCTCACGGTGAACAGGGGTTCGCTCTCGAAGTCGCGGACGTAGCCGCGCCACGACTGCAGGGGGCTCGCGTAGTCGTGGATGTCGAAGGGCGGCACGACGAAGTCGCGCAGGATGTAGCGCTGCGTGGGCGGGGCGGCGGTCGCCGCGACGGCCGCCCCCGCTCCGGTCGCGAGGGCGACGACGACCCCGCCCGAGACGAGGCGGCGCAGGCGTGCGGCACGCGAGGCGTCCGCCCCGGGGGTCGCGGCCTCGACCGCGGTGCGCTCCGGGCTCCACAGGGTGCGCAGCGCCAACCAGATGACGGCGACGATGACGAACAGGGCGCCCTGCACGATCGGGGCGACGGTCTGCGCCGTGCCGAGCAGGATCTCGCCGGCGATGAAGGCGGATGCCGGGATCAGCGCCCACGCGGGCCGACGCAGCCGCAGCGCGAGCGATGCGGTCAGCACCGACGCCACGAGCGTCATGAGGAACGGGACGATCAGGTGGCCGTCGTCGGACGCGACCGGGGGCACCGTGGTCAGCAGGTCCTTCCACGCCGTCACGATGCCGACCGCGAGCTGACGCCACGTCTCGAGGGTCGGGATGACGCCGAGGAACGCCGTGGCGGGCAGGGCCAGCGCGCCGCCGAGCAGGAAGTACACGGCGACGGTCGCACCCGCGAGGGTCAGCACCCCCCAGCGCCACCTCGCGCCGACCCACGCGAGGGCGATGCCGACGACGAGGGCGCCGACGGCGGCGACGAGGTAGGTCGCGCCCTCGAACGTCGCCGCGAAGCCGACGATGCCGACGGCGAGGAGGAGGACGACCGCGCCGACGTCGGCGACGAGGCGACGCCACGTCGACCCGGGGAGCAGGAGGAAGCGCAGCCGGTTCACGACAGGACCTTGCGGATCGCGTTCGGGAGCTGGTCCAGCTCACCCAGGGCCACGACGTCCGCGTCGCCCACGCGGCGCAGGGCCGGGGCATCGAGGCGGCTGTCGGCGATGATCGCGAGCGTGCGCACGCCGAACGGCACGCGCGAGCAGGCGAGCCGGAGCTGCCCCGCGTCGACCGTGGACCCGCAGATGAGGACGGCCACGGCAGCATCCGGGGAATGCGCGGCCAGGATGCCGGCGAGCGCGACGATCCCGCCCTCGCGGGGCTTGCTGGGCTCGATGGCCGCGAGGGAGTCGAGGTAGCGGCGTCCGGTCTCGGCGCGGATCTTGCCCGCCGAGGTGCGGACGTCGAGGGTTCGGGAGTCGCGCAGCGCGCGCAGGCCGATCGAGCCGGCGACCGAGATCGCGGTCTCGAACTCCTCCGGGTCGCGGTACTCGCCGGGGTGGGTGGAGAGGGCGACGACGAAGTGGGAGCGCCGGGTCTGCTCGTACTCGCGGACCATCAGGGTGCCGGTGCGCGCCGTCGACTTCCAGTGAACGTGGCGCAGGTCGTCGCCGGGCTGGTAGTCGCGCAGCGCGTGGAACGACACGTCGTCGCGCGCGAGGTGCTGGTCGGGCAGGCCCTCGAGGTCGCGCATCTGGCCGAGCGACAGGCCGTCGAGCGGCAGCGTGCGGGGGTGGACGAACAGGTCGACGGCCTGCCGGCGATCGTGGGTTCGTTCGAACAGGCCCAACGGGTCGCCGCGGAGCACGCTGACGGGGCCGACCGCGAGCACGCCGCGGGCGGTCGTCGGGATGGCGAAGAGCTCCTCGTGCTCTGCTCCCGCGGCCAGGCGCGGGACCTGGAACAGACCGCGGCCGGCGCCGACGGGCAGGACGACCTCCGAGGGGAGCAGCGACCGCGAGGTGCGGTTCGCGAGGGTCAGCGCGCCGACGGCGCGCTCCCCGACGACGACGCGGGTGCGGGTCAGGTCGAGGTCGACGTCGTAGGCGGTGCGGCCGAAGAGGAAGACAGCGCAGAGCAGCGCGAGGATCGTGGCCACCACCGCGGCGACGAACGCTTCCTGCCATCCGAGGGCGAACGCGGTGATCCACAGGACGATCGCGGCCGCGATGACCACCCAGCCGGTGACCTGGATCACATCCGCGATGACAGTGATGCGTGCCCCGGCGCGGCGCACCCACACCCCGGCATCCTCCCGCACCTTCTCCCACCGCGTCGCCTGACGCGGGGCGAGCTGGGGCGCGTCAGTGGTCTCGTCCGGGGCGTCTGCGGGCACGCCGGAGGGGCCGGGCGCGTCGGGCGCCGCGGCCACCGTCTCCGGCGTCATCGTCATCAGGCCGACGCCCTCGCGAGGGGTGCCTCGACCTGGCCGAGCGCGCGCTCGATGACCGACTCCGAGGTCGTGCCGGCGAACTCGGCCTCGGGGTCGAGGACGAGACGGTGGGTCCAGACCGGTGCGGCGAGCGCCTTCACGTCGTCGGGGATGACGTAGTGACGTCCCTGGGATGCCGCGACGACGCGCGCGATCCGCATCATCGAGATCGCGCCGCGCACCGAGACGCCGAGCTTCGTGGCATCCGACTCGCGGGTCGCCTCGACGAGCTGGGCGGCGTACCGCGCGACGGCCGGGTCGACGTGGACGGATGCCGCCAGGTCGGCCATGTCGGCGACGGCCTTGGTCGTGATGACGGGGCTCAGCTTGCCGGAGGGGTTGCGGTCGACCTCGCCGGCGAGGATCCGCTCGGCGACGGCGAGCGACGGGTAGCCGATCGAGGTCTTGATCATGAAGCGGTCGAGCTGCGCCTCGGGCAGCTTGTAGGTGCCCGCCTGCTCGATCGGGTTCTGCGTCGCGATGACGAGGAACGGGCGGCCGACCTCGTGCGGCACACCGTCGACGGTGACCCGCGACTCCTCCATCACCTCGAGGAGCGCCGACTGGGTCTTCGGCGAGGCGCGGTTGATCTCGTCCGCGAGCACGATCGACGCGAAGACGGGTCCCTTGTGGAACTCGAACTTGTGGTTCTGCTGGTCGTAGATCGTGACACCCGTCACGTCGGAGGGCAGCAGGTCGGGCGTGAACTGGATGCGGGTGGACGTGCCCTGCACGCTGGCGGCGAGCGCCTTCGCGAGGCTGGTCTTGCCGGTACCGGGCGCGTCCTCGAGGAGCACGTGTCCCTCGGCGAGCATCGCCGCGAGGACGAGGCCGACGACCTCGCGCTTACCCATCAGTGCCTGGTCGACGTTGTCGACGAGACGCGTGAACGTGTCGCGGAACCAGGCCGCCTGTTCGGGGGTCATGCTCATTCGTAGTCCTTGCTCTCGAAATTCTTCAACGACTCATCCACGCGGCCACCACTGCTTTTCCGTGTCAACGGCACCACCCCAGCCCTGGATGTCCACCCAGACGTCGTAGCCGTCGGCGCCGAGCCAGCACTCGATCTGCTTCGAGCCGTTGGCGGGGAGGTCGTAGGCGAAGGCATTAGGGCTGACGTTGCCGCTGCCGCCGCTGTACTTGCACGCGACGTTGTATCGGCCCGCCGGGAAGTCCCGGGTGTTGACGACAAACTTGTAGCAACCGTTGTTGCAGCTCTGTGGAGCGCGGTCTCCTCGCGTGACCCATACGCGAGGCTGAGGTGGCGGCGGGGCATCCACGCTGCGCGCACTCGCCTGGGCCGTCGTGGTCTTGCTTCCGTCCGCACTGGTACGGACCTCGATGGTGCGCGTGGTGCTGTAGTCCACGCGGTAGTCCTCGGAGCCGGAAGCGGCGACCTTGCGCCACCCGTTGCCGTCGCCGGTGCGGATCTCCGTCGTGACGGGCCGACCGTTCGCGGCAGGCGAGGACCAGCTCATCCTGATGGTCCTGCCGTCATCGATGGTCGACGCGCTCGCGGTCGGTTTGCCGATCTGGCCGTACGGCCGCACCTGGTTGGATGCCGCCGAGGCAGGCCCCTCGTACGTCGTGCCGTCGGCGGTGGCCACCGCACGGATCCGGATCGTGTAGGCACCGTTGTTGTTGACCGCCCCGTTGCCGATCGTCCCCGACGTCCCCGAGCCGCCGCCGGCGACCCAGTCAGCCCGCCAGCCGTTGCCGTTCACGCTGTACTGGTACTGGATCTCGTTCGCGTTTGCGCCGTTGGACGCGCCGGGCTCCCACTGCACGACGACCTGGTTGTCGCCCTCGCGCGCGACGACGTTCGACGGCGCGCCGGGCGGCGTGAAGGCGCGGCGCGGCGCCGACTGCGGGCTTCGATCGCCCCATCCCGCCTTGTTCTGCGCACGGACGTCGTAGGTGTAGTCGGACTGCGACGTGTCGACGACGACCGCCTGGCTGGTCTGTCCGGCGGGTACGGCGATCGTGTCGACGACGTTGCCGCCGCGGATCACGCGGAGCTCGTACCCGCCGATCGCGTCGCCGTTCTCAGCGGGCCGGTTCCAGGACACGCGCATCTGCGCGCGGTTCCCCACCGGCTCGAGGCGAGCCACTGTGGGAGCGCCCGAGGCCGACGGAGGGGCGGCCGGGATCTCACCGGCGGACCACTGAGAGAAGTCCGATGGCTCCGGAGCACGGTTGTGAGCGCGCACCCGCACCTGGTACTCGGTGCCGTTCTGCAGCCCCTCCCAGCGGTGCGTGGTGCCCGTGAGGCCCGTCTTCTGGGCGACGCCGGACGGCGGCGCGGGCGAGATCTCGAGGGTGTAGCTCTCCACCGGAGAACCCTCGGTGCGCGGCGTCTTCCACGCGACGTCGAGGCTACGGTCGCCGAAGGTCAGTGTCGGCGGGGCCGGCTGGTCGGGCCGCACGTCCGGGCGAGCAGTCTCCGACGGGACCGACGGATCGGACTCACCGACACTGTTCGTCGCGGTCACGACGAAGTTGTACTCGACGTTGTTCGTCAGGCCGTCCAGCGTGCAGGTCGTGGACGGGCACTCGCGGGTGTAACCGCCCGCCGTCGACGTGACGGTGTAGCCCTCGATGCGGCGACCGTTGTCGACCGGCGGCGTCCAGCTGAGGACGACCGTACGGCTCTCCACGGCGGTCACCGTCGGCCTGCCGGGCGCATCGGGACGGCCCTGTACCGTGATGCGGATCCGGCCGTCGACCCGGCGGTCGGCATCCTGCGTCGCGTCCTGCACCGTGTAGCGGACGACGACGTTGCCGACGAATTCACTGCCCGTCGTCACTCGGACCGTGCCACCCGAGACATCGACGCTGGTCACCTCACCCGTCTCGATCTGCGTGTTCACGATCTCGAGCGGTGCGTCAGGGAAGGGATTGACATCGTTCTCGAGGACGTTGAGGGACACGGTCTCGCCCTGGTCGGCCTGCGGGACGACATCGTCGTTCACCGAGGGCAGCTCGCGCGTCGACGCGGTCACCGTCACCTGGATGTTGGCCTCCACAGGCTCGGTCTCGTTGTCGGTCACGCGGACGGTGAGCGAGAAGCGCGTGCCCTTCGCGACGTCGGGCTGGGCGGACACCTGCAACGACTGACCGTCGACCGAGGCGCTCACACCAGCCGGCGGGTCGGAGGCGAGCGCGAACGTGAGGTTGTCCATGTCGCCCGGATCGGGGTCAGTGACGAGCTCCCGCAGACCGAGCGTGGCCGGGTCCTCGCCCGGCGCAACCGAGACGGACGCACCGATCATGGTCGGGGGCTCATTGTCGGGTGGGGTCACCGTGATCGGGATGGTGAGCGTGGCCTTGCGGCCGTCCGCGTCATCGGGTCCATTGCCGTCGGTGACTTCGAAGGTCAACGCGTCCGCTCCGAAGTAGCGGTCGGCCGAGGTGTAGACGAGCGTCGACTCATCTTTGACGAGTCCCGCACCGTTGCTGTGTGCGGCAGTCACCTTCTCGGTCTCCGTGATGACCACGTCGCGCCCCCCGGACGCACGGACGAAGTCCGACAGCGGAAGCTCGATCGTCTCGCCGCTCTTGACGGTGACGCCCTCCGCCGAGATCAGCGTCGGCGGAAGATCGGCGAGTGCCGGGACGTGGATGAAGGCTGCGGCGACCTGGTCGTCCTCGTCCGTCACGAGGTAGGTGATGAGCTGACGCTCGTCACCTACGGAGAGACTCACCCGACCGCCTGAGAGGACACGCGTGTTCTCTCCGCCCTCGCCGAGCGCGACCTCCAGCGCCGAACGGGTGCCGTCGGGGTCGTCGTCGTTCTCGAGCACGTCGACGACGACGGTACCGTCCTCGGCCACGTCCTCCGCCCGCACCCGGTCGTCGCGAGCGATCGGCCGGGCCAACGGCACGTCCGGGTCGACGGTGATCTGCACCGAGGTTTTCGCGCGGAGTCCGCGTTCGTCGGCGATCGTGTACAGCACGCTGGTCTGCATCGGCTCGTCGGGCGCCGTGATGAGGAGCTGTTGTCCTGACACCTCCGCGCTCAGTCCCGGGACGTCCGCGACCTTCACCGCATTCTCCGCGAATCCGAACTTGTCACCGTCAGGGTCGGAGTCGTTCTGGAGCGCGTCGACGGCGACGGTGCGGCCGGGCCGCATCGTGATGGTGTCGCGCACGGCGTACGGCGCCTGATTTGTCGACTCGGCCGGCGCGATGCCGACCTCGATGATCGCCGTCGCCTCCTTACCGAGGTTGTCACGGACGCGGTACTGGAAGCGGTCGACACCGACCGACTCCTCGAATGCGGTGTACGTGAACGAGTCGGCGTCGATGGCCGACGCACGGCCCTTCTTCGGAGAGGATGCGAGACCGACGAGCTCCACCGAGTCGCCATCGGCGTCGATCCCGTCGAGATCGATCGCCACTTGCACACCCGAGCCGCTGAGGGTGCGGACCGTCACGTCGCGGGGGCGCGGCGCGGCGTTCGCGTCGTCGTCACGCGGGAGGATGCGGATGGTGACGTAACCGGCATCCCGCTGGCCCGTCGAATCCTCGACCTCGTAGGTCGCGTTGACCGTCTTGGGCTCGGGACCCGCGCGGAAGCGGAGAGTGTCCTCGGAGACGAAGAGGTCGCCGTCGGCCTCATCGATGAGCGGCGGCACGAGCTCGGGCGAGATGTGGATCTCGTCGCCGTTCGGGTGGAAGTCGTTCTCCATCACGGGGATGGTCACGACATCGCCGACGCGGACGACGACCTCGTCGTCGACGGCGATCGGCGGGCGTAGTTTCTCGGGGGCGGGCACCGGGATCACGATGACCTCGCCCGTGGCGGACTGCGATCCGTTGGAGATGGTGTAGGTCAGCCGCACCTGCTTGTCCAGGGACGCCTGGTCGCTGACGCGGATCGTCTCGTGTCCCAGCACCGCCGCGGCGATTCCGCTGTCCTCGTCGACGGTGACCGACTGGACCACGAGGATGCCGCCGGCCGGGTCCGTGTCGTTGCCCAGCACGTTGACGAGCACATCGCCGCCTGCGGGGAGGAGTGCGACATCACGCACCGCAATCGGCGCGACGTCGGCATCCTCGTCCGGAAGGACGTCGATGCGCACGATGCCGGGAGCGGAGTTCGCGCCCGCAGAGGCGAGGTACGTGGCGTAGTAGGTGCCGGTGTTCGGAGCCTCGAACGTGAACGACTTGTCGGGATAATCACGGGTCACCGTTCCGCCGTCGACGTCGTCCACGCGCGTCAGCCGGAGCTGCTCGCTTCCGGTACTGGTGTCGTTGGTCAGCGGTCGCACCGTGACGGGACGGTCGGGTCGCGTCACGACGTGGTCCGCGTTGGTCACGGGGATCGTTGTTCCGAGGGGTCGGATGTCGATCCTCGCCACCCCCGTGGTGGTGTCACTGCCGTCGGACACGACCACGGGCACGTCCTTGCGCCCTTGCATGCCCCCGATCGCCCGGTAGGTGATCTGCCCGTCGGAGGTGAACTCGGCCTCATCCCCGCCGTCCGGGGTGACATCGAGCAGGAAGATGTCGTCGCCGTCGGGGTCGATCCAGTCGCTGAGGACGTTGAAGGACACGACACCACTCTGCTCGACGGTGATCGCGGTCTTGCGCTTCTGCGTGGGCGCCGAGTTCTCGCTCAGCGGCCGGACCTCGAGGTCGACACGCGCCGTGTCCTTGCCGCCGCGACCGTCCGACACCTCGTACCGGAACGAGGTCGTGCCCGCGGCATCCTCGGGCAGCGCGATCTGAAGAGCCGTGCCGTTGTAGATGGGCGTGATCTCGCCCATCGACGGGTCGCCTGTGACCTTCGCGACGAGCACATCGCCGTCGGCGTCGAGGTCGTTCTCGAGCACGGGGAGCACCGTGGTGCGGCCCGGGCGCACACCGTAGCGGTCGTTCTCGGCGACCGGAGGGGTGTTCTTCTCGGTCCGCTCGGGGAGCGTCGACTGGATCGTCTCCTCGGTCGTCTCCTCCTCTTCCTCACCCTCGCCCTCGGGCGGCGTGAGGTCCTCCCAGTTGTCGACCTGCTGGAGGGCGTCGCTGGCCATCCAGGCGGACCCGCCGAAGATGTCGTTGAGGACCACGACGTCGCGGTTCACGCGGAAGCGGAGCTGGCTCGAGCGGTCGATCCCCTCGACCGTCTTGGTGAGGTCGTCCTCGTCGCCGACGCAGTCGCGGACGAAGGAGCCGGAGCCCGACCAGGCCCCGTACGCGCACCCCGCGACGTAGACCGGCTGCGCGGGAGCGCCGCCGTCACCGGCATCCGTCGTGACCGGATCGCCGCCCGCGAGCGGGACGCGCACCAGCTGGGTGGGAGTCGCGAGCGTGACGGTGTCGGTCACGTTCGAGGGCTGCTGCAGGATCGCCTCGTCGGGAACCTGGGTCACGAGCCCGTCGCTCGTGTAGAGCGTCGAGGACGTGCGGTCGAGGACGACGCTCACGCCGCCGATGGACGTGATCGCCAGCTCGTCGTTCTTCTCGATGCCCTCGAGCTCGCGCTCGGCGGTCTGGACGAACACGCCCTGCGCGTCGGGCGCATAGGCGTACAGCACACCCTTCTCGGCGGAGACGGCGTAGACGAGGCCGGCCGTACTGACCGTGACCGCGGCGCCCCGGCCGAGCTCGGCGATCGGATCGCCGGCTTCCTTGCCGACGGCGGCGAGCGAGGTGAACGGCGCGGCACGCAGCGCTCCACCCTCGTCCATCGTCGCGACGGTCGGGCCGCCCAACACGACCTGGGCGTTCGACGGCAGGTCGGCCTTGTCGGAGAGCACGACACGAGCCGGGTCGATCGCGGTCGCGGTGTTCTCGGTCTGGTCGGTGACCAGGACGCGGTTGCCCGCCTGCTGGATGTCGTACTCCTGCGACAGCGTGCGGAGGCCGCCGTCGAGGAGGCGCGACTCGTTGTTGAAGTGCCCGACCAGCAGGCTCGTCTGCTTCGTCAGCCAGACGCCGCCGTCGTTCAGTTCGACCTCGGTCGTCGGCTCACCCTCATAGGTCAGTGCGAGCACACCGACAGCCACCACGGCGGCGGTCACGGCACCGATCGATGCCATCGTGCGGGGCCGCGAACGGAGCCAGGCGAAGGACTTCATGAGCGTTCTGACTCCCCCCGGGCAGACGAGTTCGCAGGACCGTGCGCGCCCGATGGATGGACCGGACGACACGGCGTGTGGACGCGGTAAAGCCTAAGCGAGGGACCAATTTCGGGCGAGCGCGTGACGTGGGGAGTTCTCCCCACTTATGCTCTTCGGTTCGGTCGACTCAGACCGCGCCGACGTAGCGGGCCAGGTGCTCGCCCGTCAGCGTGCTGCGGTCGGCAACGAGCGCCGCCGGTGTCCCCTCGAACACGATGCGACCGCCGTCGCGACCGGCGCCGGGACCCAGGTCGATGATGTGGTCGGCGTGCGTCATGACGGCCTGGTGGTGCTCGATGACGATGACGGAGTTGCCGGCATCCACCAATCGGTCGAGCAGGGCGAGCAGGTTGTCGACGTCCGCGAGGTGAAGCCCCGTCGTCGGCTCGTCGAGGACGTAGACCGCCCCCTTCTTCGCCATGGCGATCGCGAGCTTCAACCGCTGCCGCTCGCCGCCCGAGAGCGAGTTGAGCGCCTGACCGAGGGTGATGTAGCCGAGACCGACGTCGATCATGCGACCGAGCGTCGTCTTGGCCGGTCCGGTCGTGAACCCGTGCGCCTCCTCGGCGGACATCGCCAGGACCTCGGCGATGTTCCTGCCGTCGAGGGTGTACTCGAGCACCGCTTCGCTGAAGCCGGACCCTTCGCAGACCTCGCACCGCGTCTCGACGCTCTGCGTGTAGCCGAGGTTCGTGATGATGACCCCGAGCCCCTTGCAGGCCGGGCACGCACCCTCGGAGTTCGCGCTGAACAGCGAGGCCTTCACCCCGTTCGCCTTCGCGAACGCCGTGCGGATCGCATCGAGCACGCCCGTGTACGTCGCCGGGCTGGAGCGGCGCGACCCCTTGATCGGCGACTGGTCGACGACGACGACGTCGTCGAACGACGGGACGTTGCCGTGGATGAGGGAGGACTTGCCCGACCCGGCCACGCCGGTCACGACCGTCAAGACACCGAGCGGGATGTCGACGTCCACCCCCGTGAGGTTGTGCTGGGTGGCGCCGCGGATCTGCAGCGCACCGGTCGCCGGGCGGGTCGAGGTCTTCAGCGCTGCCCGGTGATCGAGGTGCCGTCCCGTGAGGGTGTCGGATGCCCGGAGCCCGGCGACGTCCCCCTCGTACATGATCCGCCCGCCGCGCGATCCCGCGTGCGGGCCGAGGTCGACGACGTGGTCGGCGATCGCGATGACCTCGGGCTTGTGCTCGACGACGAGGACGGTGTTGCCCTTGTCGCGCAGCAGGAGGAGCAGGTCGTTCATGCGCTGGATGTCGTGGGGATGGAGTCCCGCGGTGGGCTCATCGAACACGTAGGTGACATCGGTCAGCGCGGAGCCGAGGTGACGGATCATCTTCGTCCGCTGCGCTTCGCCGCCGGACAGGGTCCCCGACGAGCGGTCGAGCGACAGGTACCCGAGCCCGATGTCGACGAACGACGCGATGACCTTGCGCAGCCCCGACAGGAGCGGCCCGACGGTCGTCGCATCGATCGTGTCGAGCCACGCGGCGAGGTCGGTGATCTGCATCGCGGCGGCGTCGGCGATGTTCACGCCGCCGATCCGGCAGGAGCGTGCGCCTTCGTTCAGTCGGCTGCCGCCGCACTCGGGGCAGGGGAGGAACTTGACGGCGCGATCCACGAACGCACGGATGTGGGGTTGCAGCGCCTCCCGATCCTTCTGCAGGAACGACTTCGTGATCTTCGGGACCAGACCCTCGTAAGTCATGTTCATGTTCTGGAGCTTGACCTTGGTCGGCTCCTTGTACAGGAAGTCGGCGCGTTCCTGCTCGGTGTACTGCGCGATGGGCTTGGCCGCGTCGAGGAACCCCGACTCGGTGAAGATCCGCACCATCCAGCCGTCCACGTTGTAGCCGGGGACGGTGATCGCGCCCTCGGCGAGCGACTTCGAGCTGTCGAAGAGCTCGTCGAGGTCGACGTCGCTCACCTCGCCGAGCCCCTCGCACCGGGAGCACATGCCGCCGGTGACGACGTCGGACCCCGGCACGGTCGGGATGTTGAACGAGAACGCCTGCGGCGACCCCACCCGCGGCTCGCCGAGGCGGCTGAAGAGCAATCGGAGCATCGCGTACGCGTCGGTCGCGGTGCCGACGGTCGAGCGCGCGTTGGCCCCCATCCGCTCCTGGTCGACGATGATCGCGGGGCTGATGTTCTCGAGGCCGTCGACCTCGGGACGGGACAGCTGGGCCATGAACTGCTGGACGAACGTCGGGTACGTCTCGTTGATGAGGCGCTGCGACTCGGTCGCGATGGTGCCGAACACGAGCGAGGACTTGCCCGACCCGCTCACCCCCGTGAAGACGGTGAGGCGGCGCTTGGGGATCTCGACGTCGACGCCCTTGAGGTTGTTCTCCCGCGCACCGATGACGCGGATGACGTCGTGCGCGTCGGCGATGGGAGGATCGGATGCCGGCCCGTCGACGTCGGTGATCTCGTGCTCCGCCATGTCCGCCTCTCCGCCAACCCTCACCACATGATCCTCGCGCGGCGCGCCGTCGGGCAACCGTCAGCGCTCGGCGCGGTGGCATCCGCTCACGTGGTCGTCGACCATGCCCGTCGACTGCATGAGGGCGTACATCGTCGTCGACCCGACGAAGCGGAACCCGCGCCCCCGCAGCGCTGTCGACATCGCGTCGGACTCCGCCGTCGTGGCGGGGACCTCGGCGAAGGTCTCCGGTCGCCGATGGGATGCCGGGGCGAACGACCACATGAACGCGTCGAGCTCGCCCGGGGCCATCTCTGTGACGAGCCGCGCGTTGCCGATCGTCGCGAGGATCTTCGCGCGATTGCGGATGATGCTCGCGTCGGCCATGAGCCGGTCGACGTCGGCCTCGTCGAACGCGGCGACGGTCACCGGGTCGAACTCCGCGAACACCTCACGGAACCTCGGGCGCTTGCGGAGGATCGTGATCCACGAGAGCCCCGCCTGGAACCCCTCGAGGCTCATCTTCTCGAAGAGGGCCCGGTCGCCATGGAGTGGCCGCCCCCACTCCTCGTCGTGGTAGCGGCGGTACTCGGCGTCGTCGCCGACCCAGCCGCAACGAAGGAGGCCGTCGGGCCCGACACGCAGTTCCACGCGTGCCAGGCTACCGACGGCCTCCGACGCTCACTTCTTCTTGAGCGACTTCTCCGGCACGGGTGCCTCACCGCGAGCCGCGAGGTCGGCGTAGTGCGCCCGCGCCTCGTCCTGCCGCTGCCGCTCGATGCCGGAGGCGATCGGTGCGCGCACGTGCTCGGGGGCGAATCCGAACGCGTCGACCAGGTCCTGCGCGTGCGGACGCAGCCGCGCGCAGAGGCGGTCGATGTACTTCGACACCGCGGCGGCGCGCTGCGTCGACAGACGTCCGTTGATGAGGTGCCAGGCCAGGTGCTTCTCGATGAGGTGCAGACCGAAGAGGTCGCGTAGCCAGGTGAGGACCTGGCGCGTGCCGTCATCCTCGGTGGCCTTCACCGCATCCGAGAACGCCTCCCACTGCAGCAGCTCGCCGTGCGCCCGCGCGGCTTCGATGAGCTCCGCCTGGTGCGTGTTGAACAGCGCCGCCGCCTCGGCCGCGGGGAGCTTGGATGCCGGGCGCAGCGCGCCGGCGATGTCGGCGACCATCTGCTCGACGCGTCCCGCGAGCAGTTCGTGCTGCTGCTCGGCCCGGAGCCCCAGCTCGACCGAGCGTGCGGTCGAGCCGAAGTCGGCGACCGTCTGCCCGAGGCTGCGGAGCCCTGCGCCGTGGAAGACCTTGCCCGCCGTCTGGCCGACGGCGAACTTCGCGAGGGTTGCGGCATCCGCCCCCTTGAACTGCTTCGCGAAGTCGGCGAGCAGGCGCTTGCCGACCAGCTGGAGCAGCACGTTGTTGTCACCCTCGAAGGTCACGTAGACGTCGAGGTCGGAGCGCAGCCCCACGAGACGGTTCTCGGCCATGAAGCCCGACCCGCCGCAGGCCTCGCGCGCCTCCTGGATGGTCTGCAGCGCGTTCCAGGTGCTGAGCGGCTTGAGCGCGGCCGCCAGGGTCTCGAGGTTCTCGCGCTCGGCGGGGGTGTCGGACGTGCCGCCGAAGACGCCGTCGAAGGTGCGCAGCAGTTCGTCGTGCGCGAAGTACTGGGCGACGTTCTGCGCGAGGAGCGGGAGGAGGCGGCGCTGGTGCTTGCCGTAGTCGAGGAGGACGACCTCGTCGGTGCCGGCGCCGGAGTCGAACTGCCGGCGCTGGTTGCCGTAGGTGACGGCGATGTAGAGCGCGAGCGACGAGGCGATCGTGGCGGCGCCGTCGAGGGAGACGCGGCCCTGGACGAGGGCGCCGAGCATCGTGAAGAAGCGGCGGCCCGTGCTCTCGATGGGGCTCGAGTAGGTGCCGTCGGGAGCGACGTCGCCGTAGCGGTTGAGGAGGTTCGTCCGCGGCACGCGGACGTGGTCGAACGCGAGCCGGCCGTTGTCGATGCCGTTGAGCCCGCCCTTGACCCCGTCGTCCTCGCTCTGGACGCCCGGGAGCAGTTCGCCGTCGGGCGTGCGGATCGGCACGAAGAAGCAGTGCACGCCGTGGTTCACGCCCTTCGTGATGAGCTGTGCGAAGACGGTCGCCGCCTGTCCGTGCTTCGCGGCGTTGCCCAGGTAGTCCTTCCACGCCGCGCGGAACGGCGTGTGGATGACGAACTCCTCGGTCTCGGGGTCGTAGGTCGCCGTCGTTCCGATCGCGGCGACATCCGATCCGTGGCCGATCTCGGTCATGGCGAAGGCGCCGGGGAGCTCCGCGTCGCGGATCGCCGGAATCCAGGTGTCGTGGTGATCCTTCGTGCCGAGCTGCAGCACGGCCGAACCGAACAGCCCCCACTGCACGCCGGACTTGATCTGCATGCTCGGGTCCGCGAGAACGAGCTCCTCGAACCCGGCGAGGTTGGCCCCGTTGTCCTCCTCGCCGCCGTACTCCTTCGGCAGGGCGCGGGTCGAGCCGCCGTTCTTCGCCAGCAGTCGCACCTGATCCATGACCCGCTCGCGGTGCTCAGCGACGCTCTGGCCGTCGATGCGCCAGTAGGCCGGGTCCTTGATGAGCTCGCGCACGGTGAGGCGCGTCTCACCCCACGTGCCGCGGAGCATCGCGCCGACGGCGTCGATGTCGATGCGAGGCTCGTGCGCTTCGTCGGCGGTGTGGGGCGCGGTGGGGGCGCCGCCGGCGGGGGTGCGCTTGTCGGCGGCGGGGGTGGAGGAGCGGACGACGGTGTCGGTCATCACTGGCCTTTCTGAGGACGCCGGATCGGCGACGGGACAGGGAAGTTCGTCCACAACGGTAGGAGTCCTCCAACGTTGGACCAACTGCGTTGTCCCTCTCGCACAACGCCGTCGGCGGACGTCATGACGCGCCGTTGTGCCGCGCCTACATCGGGCGATGTCGGAGCCCCACGGCAGACTTCGCAGAGGAGGCCCGATGATCACGCTCGCCCGCTGGGATGCCGCCGACCGCGGTCTGCTCACCCTGCTCAACGCGCCCGCGATGACTGCGCACCTCGGCGGTCCCGAGAGCGAGGAGCAGCTGGACGATCGGCACGACCGGTATCTGCGGACGTGGTCCGGCCGGCCGGGGGCGATGTACCGCATCGACGTCGACGGTGCGCCCGCCGGCGGAATCGGGTTCTGGCCCGTGGATGAGGACGGGACGCCCGCCTTCGAGGCGGGCTGGAGCGTCCTCCCGGAGTTCCAGGGGCAGGGCGTCGCGACGGGAGCGCTGCGACTGCTGATCGCCGAGGTGCGTCGGGACGGCAGCAGGACCCTCCTCATGGCCTACCCGGGCATCGACAATGTGCCGTCGAACGCGCTCTGCGCCCGCGCAGGTTTCGAGGAGCGCGGCACCGGGTCGGAGCCGTGGCGCGGCGGCATCCTCACCTTCCGGCGGTGGGCACTGGACATGTCGCCGCTGGATCTGACCGGGCGCACCCCCGACGTCGACGAACGGTTCGCAGGTGACACCCTCGACGCCGACCGGTGGTGGCCGCACTACCTGCCGCACTGGTCGTCCCGCGAGCGGACGGCGGCTCGATACCGCGTCTCGAACGGGCTCGAGCTGCGCATCGACGCCGACACCGAACCGTGGGGGCCCGAGTGGGACGGGCAGGTGCGCGTCTCGCACCTGCAGACCGGCCAACGTGCCGGCGTGGTGGGATCGGATGCCGGGCAGCACCGCTTCCGCGACGGGCTCGTCGTGCGGGAGGCACAGGACGAGTGCCGACTGTGGCTGCCGCGCTTCGGAGTGATTGCGGCGCAGATGTCGGCGGTGCGGCATCCTGATGCGATGGTCGCCTTCTGGCCCATCGGGTTCGAGGACCGCCCCGAGGAATCCGGCGAGATCTGCATCGCCGAGATCTTCGGGTCCGAGATCGACGACACCGGCGGTTGGGTCGGCATCGGCGTCAAGGCGCAGCACGACCCGCGGCTGCGCGACGATGTCGAGAAGGTCCGCGTCGACGGCGATCTGACCGCGCCGCACGAGTACGCCGTCGAGTGGTCGGACGACCGGCTCCGGTTCTTCATCGACGGGCGCTGGGTGAAGACGGTCACCCAGCGGATCGACTACCCGGTGCAGCTCATGCTCGACCTCTACGAACTGCCGCGGCGGGACGGTCGCCGCGACGCGTCGAGCCATCCGATCGAGTTCCGCGTGGATCGCGTGCGGACGTTCCCGCCACGCTGAGCCCTGCGGCGTGCAGGTGTCGTCGACCCACCTGTACCACGCGACCTCGATGATCCGGACGTTCCTGGATGCCGGGATGGCCGAGGCCACGGTGTCGGCACGGACCTTCACCGCACCGCTCGTCGACCCGCTCTCGCCCGCAGGCTGGTCGGACGACGTCTCGCCGCAGCCGCGGACGACGACCATCGCGACGCTCGACTTCGGCGACGGCCGCATGGGCCTCTACGACTTCGTCGACAACCAGTGGTGGAACCCGATCCTGTCGCGACGGATCATCCTCCGCGGCTCGCACGGCGAACTCGAGGGCGACACGGTGCGGCGGTTCGAGGGTTCCGAGGTGGTCGTCTCGCCGATCACCTACCGCCGCACGGGCGTCGACCTGAACCTCGAGGGCAACGACCTCGTGTCGGCCTCCTTCGAGGGGCGGATCGTCTACCGCAACCCGTGGGCCGGCACGAGGCTGTCGGAGGACGACATCGCCGTCGCGTCGCTGCTCGAGAGCACCGGACGGTGGGCCCGGGGCGACGGCCACGAGCCGTATCCGCTCGCCGAGGCGTGCCAGGACCACCTGCTCGGTCTCGCGATCGGCGAATCGGCGCGGACGGGCGCCGACGTCCGGGTCGTTTACTCCTGCCTGGAGCTGCTGGCGCAGCGACCCGGTCTCTCGAACTCCGAGCTCGCACGGGGAGCCTTCGTCACACGGCAGAGTATGAATGTGCTGCTGCAGTCCCTCGAGCGCGAAGGCTGGGTGACCCGGGCGACGACCGCGTCCGAGGGGCGGGCGCTGCCGGTGACGTTGACGGATGCCGGGCGGCGGCAGCGCGCGCAGGCGAGTGCCGCGGTCAAGACGGTCGAGGACCGGATGCTCGCCGAGCTGTCCGCGCCGGAGCGTCGCCAGGCGTTCGAGCTGCTGACCCGGATGACGCGCGCCCTCCGCGACGGCTGATCAGGCGTTCGCGGCTCAGGCGTTCGCGGCTCAGGCGTTCGCGGCGATGACGGCGACGACGGCCTCGCCGTAGGCCTCGCGCTTCTTGGCGCCGATGCCCGTGATGCCGTCGAGGTCGCCGACCGAGCGCGGGCGGTGCTCGGCGAGGGCGCGGAGCGTCGCGTCGCCGAACACGATGTACGCGGGGACGCCCTGCTCGCGGGCCTGCTCGGCGCGCCAGGCCCGGAGCGCCTCGAACAGGTCGCGGTCGCCCTCGGGCAACGAGTCGGCCGTCGACGACTTCTTCGCGCGGGTCGCTCCCCCACCGGTGCGGCCGAGGACGTCGCGCCGCAACGGCACGGGCTCCTCGCCCCGCAGCACGGCGGCCCCGGTCTCGCCGACCGTCAGCACCCCGTACTCACCCTGCGCGACGAGGATGCCGCGGGCCAGCAGCTGGCGGACGACGGAGCGCCAGTCCTGCTCGGACAGATCGTTCCCGATCCCGTACGTCGAGAGTTTGTCGTGGCCCTGCTGGCGGATGCGCTCGGTCGAGGCGCCGCGGAGGATGTCGATGAGGTGCCCGGCGCCGAACGCCTGGTTGCGCTCCCGCTGCAGGCGGACGATCGTCGACAGGAGCTTCTGCGACGCGATGAGGCCGTCCCACGTATCGGGCTGGGTGAGGCAGGTGTCGCAGTTTCCACAGGCATCCGAGGACTGGCCGAAGTAGTTCAGCAGGTTCTGGCGCCGGCACGAGACGGTCTCGCAGAGGGCGAGCATCGCATCGAGGTGCTGACCCATGCGCATCTTGTAGGTGCGGTCGCCGGGCGACTGGTCGATGAGGCGGCGCTGTTGGACGACATCGCCGAGGCCGTAGGCCATCCATGCGACGGCCGGTTCACCGTCGCGGCCGGCGCGACCCGTCTCCTGGTAGTAGCCCTCGACCGATTTCGGCAGGTCGATGTGGGCGACGAAGCGGACGTCGGGCTTGTCGATGCCCATGCCGAACGCGATCGTGGCGACCATGACGACGCCGTCTTCGCGCAGGAACCGTGACTGGTGCCGGGCGCGGATCGCGGCATCCAATCCCGCGTGGTACGCGAGGGCGTCGACGCCCTGCGTGCGCAGGTACTCGGCCGTCTGCTCGACCGACTTACGGCTGAGCGCGTAGACGATGCCGGCGGCGCCCTCGGGCTGCGAGCGCACGAACTGCACGAGCTGGCGACGCATGTCGACCTTGGGCTCGATGCGGTACTGGATGTTCGGGCGGTCGAAGCTCGCGACGAAGTGCCGTGCGCCCTGCAGGTGCAGGCGCTCGGTGAGCTCGGTGTGCGTCGCGCGGGTCGCCGTCGCGGTCAGCGCCATGCGCGGAACGCCGGGGAACCGCTCGGCCAGGTCGCCGAGCGCGAGGTAGTCGGGGCGGAAGTCGTGGCCCCACTGCGACACGCAGTGCGCCTCGTCGATCGCGATGACGCTGAGCTGCGCGCGCTGCAGGAGCGCGGTCGTCGCGGGGACCGACAGCCGCTCGGGTGCGACGTAGATGAGGTCGAGTTCGCCGTCGAGGAGCGCCTGCTCGACACCCGCGCGCTCCGCCGGGGTCTGCGTCGAGTTCAGGAACGCCGCGCGCACACCGTTGGCGATGAGCGCGTCGACCTGGTCGTGCATGAGCGCGATGAGCGGGCTGACGACGAGTCCCGTGCCGGGGCGGACGAGCGCGGGCACCTGGTACGTGATCGACTTGCCGCCGCCGGTCGGCATGAGGACGACCGCGTCGCCGCCGGCGATGACGTGCGAGACGATGTCGCCCTGGTCGCCGCGGAAGGCCGTGTAGCCGAAGACCTCGGTGAGGACCTTGACCGGGTCATCGCCGACGTGGTCGCGTCGCTCGAGACGCAGGACGGATGCCGGGGGTGCGGCGGGGCGTGCGGGATGGGTTCGCGCGGGCTGGGGGCGTGCCGGTTCGGCGCGCGTCGCGCGGGCGACGGACGCGGCGTAGTCGTCGAACTGCGGGTCAGGCGGAGGCGGCGAGTCGAAGTCGTCCGGTGGCGGAACGTCGTCGGGATCCCACACGAGATCGGCGTAGGGGTCGTTCTGCCATCCGCCGTCACTCACCCGGTCAACCCTAGCCGCGGCATCCGACACGGTCTTCGGGTGTGGAGGGTCTCGGCACGCTTGCGAGGATGGGGAGACCGATTCGCGAGACTGCACCCGGGCGACGAGGATGCGGCGCGCGAACGCAGTCTCGACGCGCTCGTGCAGTCTCGGCGCAGGGGGCGCGGCGCGGGAACGGGGAGGAGCGGGGATGGAACTGATCAGGTGCACGGCGGCGGATGCCGGTGAGGTCGAGGCCTTCCTGCGCGAGGTCGACCTGACCGTCACGGGACTCGACGCGCCGTCGACCCGGCTGTGGGTCGAGCGGGACGAGTCGGGGCGGATCGTCGGGAGCACCGGGTACGAGCTGAGCGGCGACGGCACGCACGCGCTGATCCGGAGCGTCGCGGTCGCGGCGGCGTCGCGCACCCGCGGGCGCGGGAAGGAAATGGCCGGTTTCGCGCTCGAGCACGCCGCGGACGAGGGCGCGACGGCGGCGTGGCTGTTCAGCCGCCGGTCGGGCGCGTTCTGGCAGTCGCTGGGCTTCGTCGCTGCGGACGTGTCGGAGCTCGCACGCGTCCTGGCCGACACGCATCAGGTGCGGACGTTCGTCGCGACCGGGCAGATCACGCGCGAGGTCGCGTGGACGCGGGTGCTCGGCGGGGCGTGAGTCGGTCGGGTGCTGCGCCGAGGCGTCGCAGATGGTCGGTCGGCGGCGCCGAAGGCGACCATCTGCGACGTCTCGACGAGCGGCGGGACGGATGCCGGGCGGCAGCCGAAAGCGATGTCGGAACCCCCTCCTAGTCTGGGACTATGTCCAGTTCAGCCGATCGTCGCGATGAGGTCCCGGAGGGGATCCCGACGACCCTGGACTGGGTGGTGATGTGCGCCGATATGGCGACCGTGCACGCCGCGCAACGGTACGCGTGCATCGTCGAACTGTGGGATGACGCGATCGCCGACGCGCGCCGTCGGGAGGAGCCGGTCGCGTTCGTGGAACGGTCGGTGCGGCTCGAGGTCGCCGCCGCGTTGCGGATCACCGAGCACGCCGCGGGACGGTTGATGGGTGTCGGGCACGCGCTGCTGCGCCGGTACCCGCAGGTGTGGGAGGCGATGAGCCGTGCGGACATCACCGACACCCACGCGACGATCATCGTCGACGGGTTCGATCAGATCGACGACGTGACGGCGGGGCTGGTTGCGGAGGTGCTGAGCCTTGCGGAGGAGCTCCCGACCGGGCCGTTCCGGCGCGCGATGAAACGCATCGTCGACCGGGAGCAGGAGGCGACCCTCGCCGAACAGCACGCCGCGGCCGTCGCGCACCGGCACGTACGGGTGGATGCGGGGGTGGATGGGATGGCGTGGCTCACCGCGCACCTGCCCGCAGTCGAAGCACACGCGATCGCCGGCAGGCTCACCGCGATCGCGAAAACCCTGACCGCACCCGACGATGAGCGGACGTTGGATCAGAAGCGCGCCGATGTGTTCGGGGACCTGCTCCTCGACGGCGAAACCGACGCGCTCCCCGACTCCGCGCGCGGGATCCGGCCGACTGTGGCGGTCACCGTCCCCGCCCTCACCCTTCTCACCGGTGACGGCCCTGCCGCGCAGGTCGACGGCATCGGCCCGATCCCGCTCGATAAGGCGTGGGAACTGTGCGGAGCGGCAACCGGGTGGATGCGGGTGCTCACCCACCCCGAAACCGGGGTCGTCCTCTCCGTCGGACGCGACACCTACCGGCCACCCGCGGATCTCCGCCGGCTGGTCACCTGGCGGGCCGCCCGGTGCATGGCACCGGGCTGCGGGGTCCCCGCCGACCGGTGCGACCTCGACCACACCATCGACTGGCACCACGGCGGGAACACCGCCGCCGACAACCTCGCACCGCTGTGCCGAGGGCATCACACCCTCAAACACCAATCCGACTGGCAGGTCAGAGCGAAACCCGGCGGCGCACTCGAATGGACCTCACCCGCAGGCCGGGTCTACCTCGTGAGGCCCGAACGCCGCATCCCGACCTTCACCACCGACCCACCCGGACCACCACCGTTCTAGCCGATGCCTCACCGCACCATCCGCGCCTCGACGATGCCCGGTGTGCCGGGATCCGTCTGCTCCGCACCGTCGAAGGCGAAACCGCTCCGCCGAGAGAACGCGATCGCGCGGAGATTCTCCTTCGCGACCGGCAGGACCGCCGGCCCCGCGGGGATGACGGCGTCGAACAGGCTCCGCCACGTCGCGACGTGCAGCGCAGCGATCGCCTCGGCATCCGCTGCGACCGGCTCGCGGATCGCGGTGCTCACGCACCGCACCACTTCTCGGCGAGCGACCCGATGACGTTCGCGTTGCGGTTCGTCGCGACCCCCAGCAACGACGCGGCGCCCAGCGGATCGACCGCACCGTCCTGGTACCCGGGCTGCAGCAGCGCGTGCGCCGCGCGCCCCCGCACCACCATCCGACCGCGCCCGTCCGCACGACCCTCGATGGCCGCGATCTGGGCCTCCGTGAGCTCGTCCTTCAGCAGGTAGACGTAGTGGCGCGCGAGCCCGGGGTTCGCATCATCCAGCTCACGCGTCTGCCGTGCGACCTCGCGGAACTCCGCGGTCGAGAACACGATGGTCGGGACCTCGAACCCGCGATCCGCGGCGAAGGCCTCCTCCAATGTCCGCTCGATCCGCTGGCGCGACCGCATCCGCGACTCGAAACGGACGTTGCCCGTGTTGATGTGGGTCGCGACATCCTCGAACCCGACACTCTCGACGACGCGCCGGATGTCGTCCTTCGGGAACACCCGCTTCGCCCCCAGGTTGATCGCACGCAGGAATGCCAGGTAGGTCGCCACGGGGTCAGTCTGCCCGCCCGCACCGACATCGTGACACCTCGGAGCAGGATAAGAGCATGAACGAGCTCACCCGGTGGCTCCGCGCCCAGCCGTCCCTCACCGGATCTCCGCCGCCGCTCGACCCCTCGGACCTCCCGGCCGATCCCATCACCCTCTTCGAGACGTGGATCCGCCACGCCGCCGACGCCGGTGTCGCCGAACCGCGCGCGATGACCCTCGCCACAGCGGATGCCGGTGGTCGCCCCGACGCGCGCACCCTCATCCTCAAAGGGGTCGATGCGGACGGCTGGCAGTTCGCCGGTCCGCGCCCGTCGGCGAAGGGCGCGCAGCTTTCAGAGAACCCCGCCGCCGCGCTGAACCTCTGGTGGCAGCCCGTCACGCGCGCCGTGCGCGTCCGCGGCGCCGTGCGCGAGGCCGCACCCGACGAGAGCGCGGCCGACATCGCCGGCAGTCCGGCCGGCGCCCTCCTCGCGCCCGGCGACTGGGTGCTCTGGCGCCTCGTCCCCGAGCGCATCGAGTTCTGGCAGGGCTCCCCCGACCGACGTCACACCCGCATCGTCTTCACACGCGACGGCGAGGATTGGACCCGCGAGCTCTAGAGCCGCACGACCTCGGTCACCCGCACGACCGCGGCGCCCTCGTCGACGGATGCCTCGAGGTCGACCTCCGCACGGATCCGCCAGTCGTGGTCGCCCGCCGGGTCGTCGATGATCTGCTCCACCCGCCACACCCCGTCGGACGCCGACGACTCGTCGATGGCGCACAACGCGGGGCTGCGGGCCGCCCCGCCGGTGAGGATCTCGTCGTGATCGTCGAAGTACCGGTCGAGGACGTCGGGCCAGGCGGCATCCGGATCCAGCTCGACCAGCGCATCATCGTCCTGCAGCGCGGCCAACTGCACCCGGCGGAACATCTCGTTGCGCACCAGCACGACGAACGCTCGACGGTTCGTCAGCACCGACGGGGGTGCAGGCGGCACGACGGGAGCCTCGGGGTCGTCCGCCGGGTTCACGAGCGCATTCCACTCGTCGACGAGGCTCGAATCGACCTGGCGCACCAGCTCGCCGAGCCACTCGATCAGGTCGAGCAGGTCGTCGGTGCGCGCCTCCGCCGGCACCGTCTGCCGAATCGCCCGGTACGCATCGGACAGGTACCGCAGCACCAGCCCCTCGCTGCGCCCCAATTGGTAGAACGAGACGAACTCACCGAACGACATCGCCCGCTCGAACATGTCGCGCACGACCGACTTCGGCGACAACTCGAAATCGCGCACCCACGGCTGACTCGACGCGAACGTCTCGTACGCCTGCGCCAGCAGCTCGGCCAGCGGCTTCGGCCACGTCACCGCCTCGAGCAGCTCCATGCGCTCGTCGTACTCGATGCCGTCGCGCTTCATCGCCGCGACGGCCTCGCCGCGCGCCTTGTACTCCTGCTGCGAAAGGATCGCGCGCGGATCGTCGAGCGTCGCCTCGATCACGCTCACGACATCGAGCGCATAGTGCCCCGTCCCGGTCTCACCGTCCTCCGGCGACAGCAGGTCGATCGCGGCGAGCGCGAACGGCGACAGCGGCTGGTTGAGCGCGAAGTTCGGCTGCAGATCGATGGTGAGACGGATGCCGTCGCCGTCCGCCACGACGATGTCCGCCGCCACGAGGGTCCGGAACAACGCGATCGCCCGGCGGGCCAGCTCGTACTTCCGCGCGCGCGGCTCGTGGTTGTCGAAGACGAGCGACCGCACGTTCGCGAACACGTCGCCGCCGCGACCGATCACGTTGATGAGCATCGCCGAGGTCAGCTTCAACTGCGGCGACAGCGGTTCGGGTTCGGCCGCCACCAGACGCTCGAACGACCCCTCGCCCCAGTTGACGACCCCCGTCGGCGCCTTCTTGCGCACGATCTTCTTGCGCTTCGCCGCATCGTCGCCCGCCTTCGCGAGCGCGACGGCGTTCTCGATCTCCCACTCGGGCGCCATCACGACGACGCTGCCGTGGGTGTCGAACCCGGCCCGACCCGCGCGGCCCGCGATCTGGTGGAACTCGCGCGCCGACAGCTGCCGCATCTTCGTGCCGTCGTACTTCGACAGCGCTGTGATCATCACCGTCCGGATCGGCACGTTGATGCCGACGCCGAGCGTGTCGGTGCCGCAGATGACACGGAGCAGCCCGCGCTGCGCGAGCGTCTCGACGAGCCGTCGGTAGCGCGGCAGCATCCCGGCGTGATGCACCCCGATGCCCGCGCGGACGAGCCGCGACAGCGTCTTGCCGAACCCGGTTGTGAAGCGAAAGCCGCCGATCGTCTCGGCGATCGCGTCGCGCTGCTCGCGCGTCGTGATCTTCACGCTCGACAGCGCCTGCGCGCGCTCGAGGGCGGCGGCCTGCGAGAAGTGCACGATGTAGACCGGGGCCTCGCCGTTCTCGAGCAGCCCCTCGAGGACTTCGTGCACGGGGCGGCGCGCGTACGAGAAGTCGAGCGGCACCGGGCGCTCCGCGCCGGCGATGTGCGCGACCGGTCGACCCGTGCGCCGCTCGAGGTCGGCCGAGATCGCCGACACGTCGCCGAGCGTCGCCGACATCAGCAGGAACTGCGCGTTCGGCAGGAGCAGCAGCGGCACCTGCCACGCCCACCCGCGGTCGGGATCGCCGTAGTAATGGAACTCGTCCATCACCACCTGGTCGATCTCGGCCTCGGGACCCAGGCGAAGCGCGACGTTCGCCAGGATCTCGGCCGTGCAGCAGATGATCGGCGCGTCGGGGTTCACCGACGAATCGCCCGTGACCATGCCCACGGCATCCGGTCCGAAGATGTCGACCAGGGCGAAGAACTTCTCGCTGACGAGGGCCTTGATCGGAGCCGTGTAGAACGTGCGGCCGCCGCGGGCGAGGGATGCCGCGTGTGCCGCGACCGCGACGAGGGACTTGCCCGTGCCGGTCGGCGTCGCGAGGATCACGTGCGACCCGGACGCGAGTTCGAGGACCGCCTCGTCCTGTGCGGGGTACAGCTCGATGCCGCGCTCGATCGTCCATTCGAGGAAACCCTCGTACACCGCGTCGGGGGTCGACCCGACGGGGATGCGGTCCCGGAGCGTCGAGGTCATCCCTCGAGTCTGCCTCACGGGCGGCGGGACGGTGTGCCCGGTGCAGGTCGGAGCGACTCCGACCGCCGCCCATCGGGCGCGACCGGGCGCTTCACCCTGCATCCGGCACACGACGGGTCAGGGCATGTCGGCCTTCGCGGCGAGCACCCGCGCGGCCGCGGCATCCACCTGCGCCGCGAACCGCGGGTCGCTCTGCGCCTTCGCCAGCACGGCGTCGTACATGGCGGGGAAGACCGACGGTTTCGCCGACACGAGCACCACGTCGACACCCGCCGAGATCGCATCGACGGCGCGCTCGGCCGGCGACCACGCCGACACCGCCACGGCGGCCGACAGGTCGTCCGAGAACAGCACGCCGTCGAACCCGACCTCGTCGCGCAGGACGCTCACCACCGTGGGCGAGAAGACCGCCGGCCTCGATCCGTCGATGCGGTCGTAGATCGCCGACGAGACCATGACGGCGCTCGGCCCCGCCTCGGTCAGCGGCCGGTACACGTCGACGTCGGGACCGTCCGGGGTCACCGTCGTGTCGACGACATCCGCCGCGGTGTCGGTGTTCGCCGTGACGTGGCCGAGACCCGGGAAGTGCTTGAAGGTGGGCAGGATGCCGGCATCCCGCATCCCCTCGGCGAACGCACCCGCCTTCGCCGCCACCGTTTCGGCGTCGTAGCCGTACTGCCGGCCGTACCCGCCGATGGGCGGGTTGTCGAAGCGGGTCGCCTTGCTCGTGACGATGTCGGCGACGGGGGCGAGGTTCAGGGTGACGCCCGCGGCGGCGAGCTCGCGGCCCCATTCCTCGGCGGATGCGCGCAGCTGCGCGTCGCTGAGGTCGGCCTGACGGATGCCGTAGGGCATCGCGTCGAACCCGGGACCCTGCAGCACCTGCACCTCGCCGCCCTCCTGATCCGTCGCGACCCGCAGCGGCGCGCCGTCGGGGTGGCCGAGCGCGGTGAACCTCGCGACGACGTCCGCGGTGGCGGCGACTCCGGCGCGCGACCGGCCGCTGAGGAAGATCCCGCCCGCATGGCGGTCGGCGACGGCGGCGAGGGTCGCCGGCGACGCCGTCGTCGCCTTCGTGCCCACCATGAAGAGCTGGCCGACGCGCTGTTCGAGCGTGAGGGCGGCGACCGGGTCGGGGGACGGGGTTGCGGACGGGGTCGGCGTGGGGCTCGCGGACGGGGACGGCGTGGCGGCCGCGGACGGGGACGGGGACGACGACGCGGACGGAGACGGTGACGCGGCGCACCCGCTGAGCAGAGACACGACCACGGCCGCACCGAGGACGGACCACCTCAGAGACCGACGCATGCGCACATTCTGCTCTCCCCCAACCGGGACGTGGCCGGTCGGAGCCATCGCATGGTTGTTCCGTGAGCAGCCCGCAGGGGCGGCGTCAGCCCGCACGACCCCGGTTCCGGCGGATCTGCGGGGCCGGGGCGGACGCGGAGACGGAAACCGCGGCGAGACGTTCTCCGGAGAAAATGGGGGATCCAGCGCGTCGGCAGCCCTGACCCCGCAGAATCTCCGGAGAACGGCCCGCGGCCCGCTCAGCCGCGGCCGGGGGTGTGCAGCCGGGCGAGGTAGGCGCCCGCCCGCACGGGCGCGCCGGCGCGGTCGGTGAGCGAGACGACGACGGTGACGGCCGTCGCGAGCGGAATGGTCCAGGCCGCCGGCTGCGCGAGCAGCGGCGCCGCGAGACCGATCCCGCCGACGGCCGCGTGCACCGCGAACGCGACGGCGCACGCGACGCCGCCGGTCACCATGCCCGCCACGGCGCCGCGCGCCGTCAACCGCGACCACCAGATCGACAGCAGCAGCACGGGAGACAGAGCGGATGCCGCGAACACGAACACGACTCCGACCGAGGCGACCAGCCCGGCCGGCGCCGTGAGCAGGGCGATCGCGAGCGGCACGACGGCGACGACGACGGCCGACAGGCGGAACGAGCGGACCGAGCCCGAGAACACGTCCTGGCTGATGACCCCCGCGAGCGAGACGGTGAGCCCGGCGGAGGTCGCGAGGAACGCGGCGAACGCGCCGGCGACGACGAGCGCCGTCAGCAGCTCCCCCACGATGCCGGGGAACACCCGCGCGGGCAGCACGAGCGCGACCGTGTCGGCCACACCCGGCTGCGCGAGCTCGGGCGCGACCACCCGCGCGAGCAGCCCGATGACGCTCGAGACGGCGTAGAAGACGCTGACCATGACGATGACGAGCACGGTCGTCCGCCGCGCCGACCCGCCGGTCGGGCTCGTGTAGAAGCGCACCAGCACGTGCGGCAGGCCCATCGTGCCGAGCAGGAGCGCGAGCAGCAGCGACCCGGCCGCGTACGCGTCGATGCCCGCGGGTCCCGCCTCGGCGGGAAAGACCACGAGGGGCTCGATCTCGCGCGCCCCGCCGTTCACGGCGAAGGTGATGAGCACGGCCGGCACGAGCAGCGCGGTCAGCTTCAACCAGTACTGGAACGCCTGCACGTAGGTGATCGCTCGCATCCCCCCGGCCGCCGCCGCGGCGGCGACGAGCACCGCGACGAGCACGGCGCCGACCCACGGCGGGATGTCGGCGACGACCTGCAGCGTGATCCCCGCCCCGTGCAGCTGCGGCACGATGTACAGCCACCCGATGAGCAGGCAGGCGGCGCTCGTCACCCGCCGTGCGAGGCGCGAGTCCAGCCGCGCCTCGATGAAGTCGGGGATCGTGTACGCGCCGCTCCGCCGCAGCGGGGCCGCCACGAACAGCAGCACCAGCAGGTACCCCGCCGCGTACCCGATCGGGAACCAGAAACCCTCCGCCCCGCTCAGCAGCACGAGGCCCGAGAGCCCGAGGAACGTCCCCGCCGAGAGGTACTCGCCGCTGATCGCCGACGCGTTCCACACGGGGCGGACGGTGCGGGATGCAACGAAGAAGTCGCTCGTCGTGCGCGAGACCCGCAGCCCGTAGGCCCCGATCAGGACGGTCGCGCCCACGACGGCCGCGACGGCGAGCAGGTCGAGCACCGCGTTCATGCGCCCTCGTCGCGGAGCGCGCGCCAGCGGCGCTCGTTGCGGTTCGCCCCGCGCAGGTAGAGCACCGCGAACCCCGCGATCACGGGATAGAACCCGAAGGCGTGCAGCAGCCACGACAGCGGCACCCCCAGCACGACGATCTCGTCGAGTTCGGGGATGAGGGTGATGGCCAGCAGCAGCGCGACGGTCACCGTCACGAACCCGAGCAGCGTCCCGAGCGCGAGCCGCAGCTGCGAGCGCCGCAGGGCGCGCGCGTACGCCGCCTCGGCGTCGTCGACGGGCGCGCCCGGCAGCGCGATGCCGCGCGTGG
>NZ_JAMXSA010000034.1:0-31917 GCF_024124465.1 Microbacterium sp. CnD16-F | reverse complement strand
CGGCGAAGACCTCGACGGGCCTGGACGAGTGGGCCGCCGGTGCGCGGCCGATCGCCTCCGGCACGCAGGAACTCGCCGACGGGCTCACGAAGGCGGCCGAGCAGACCGCGGCCATCCCCGCGGTCCCGAGCGGCATCGTCGACGGGATCAAGGCGCTCACCGCCGACGGCGCGCAGAACCGCGAGGCGGTCAGGGCCGCCGTCGAGGCGATCTCGGCCGCCGCCGAGGCCTGCGATCCCGCGGTGGCGGGGGCCGAGCTGTGCGATTCGTTGACGGATGCCGCGGCCCAGGCGACGACGGCGCTCCCCGGCCTGCAGGCCACCGTCGGCGACGCGGAGCAGCTCGCGAAGGACATCGGCACCCTCGCGAACTTCGGACCGAGCCTGACGCAGGGGCTGCAGACCTCCGCCGCCGCGGCCCAGCAGCTCGCGACCGGGATGGGGCAGCTCGCCGACGGCGCCGATCAGCTCGCCGGCGGGGCGGGCCAACTGTCCACCGGAGCCGCCGGGCTCGCCGACGGGGCAGGGCAAGCCGCGACGGGTGTGCGCCAGCTCGCGGGCGGCGCCGACCAGCTGGCGGGCGGCGCAGACCAGCTCGCTTCGGGCGCGGGGCAGCTGTCGACCGGGGCTCAGGCCCTCGCCAGCGGCGCGGGGACCGCCGCCGACGGAACGGACCAGCTCGCCGACGGCGTCGGCGCGCTGGCGACCGGGGCCGGCGAGCTGTCGACCGGCGTCGGCAAGCTCGCCGACGGCACCGGTGACCTCGCCGGCGGCCTCGACCAGGCAGTCGACGGTGTGCCCTCGTACACCGATGCGCAGGCGAAGGACCTCGCCGCGGTCGTGGCCGAGCCCGTCGTCGCCGACGGCACCGGCACGTCGCTGTTCGGGGCCTCGGCCGTCCCGCTCCTCGCGACGCTCGCCCTCTGGTTCGGCGGCCTCGCGTCCTTCGTCGTGCTGCAGGCGATCCCGCGCACGGCGCTCTCGTCGCGGCGGTCGTCCGCGGCCCTGGCGCTCCGCGCGCTCGCTCCGGGCGCCGCGGTCGGCGCGCTGCAGGGCCTGCTCGTCGCGGGTGTCGTCCAGCTCGCCGCCGGGTACGAGCTCGGCGCGTGGGCGCTGTTCGCGGCGATGTGCGTGCTCGCCGGTGTCGCGTTCGCCGCGGTGAACCACGCGCTGGTCGCCCTCCTCGGCGGCATCGGGCGCTGGGTCTCGGTGCTCGTGGGTGTCCTTGCGGTTGCAACGGGCATCGTCTCCACCGTTCCGGGCACGCTCCTCGACGTGGCCGGGCTCCTGCCGACGGCGCCCGCCTACACGGCGATGCTGGCCGCATTGACGGATGCCGGGGGCGGCGCCCCCGCCGCGATCGCCCTCGTCGTCTGGACGGTGCTCGCGATCGCCGCGAGCGTGCTGGCCGTCACGCGGCACCGCTCCACGTCCGCCCGCGCGGTGCTCGCCCAGCCCGCCTGAGCGGCGCCGCCGGCCCGCGCGCCTGCCACTGCCACTGCCACTGCGACTGCGAGCCTCCTCGCTCACATCCGCCGAATCACCAACCGGCTGCCGAATCACCACCGGATTGCGGGCAGGCCGGTGGTGATTCGGCGCTCGAGTGGTGATTCGGCGCACAGGCCGGCTCGAGCGCGCGGAGCGCGGGCGCGGGGCGCGGGCGCGGGCGCGGGGCGCGGGACGACCGCGCGGGTCAGTGGGCGAGGCGGATGCCGGTGGTCATCGTCAGCTCGACGCCACCGGGGACCTCGGCCGAGGCCAGGGCGACCGTGATGGCCTCGACCTCGGCGAGCGAGGTCAGGTGCGTGCCGCCGCACGGCAGCTCGACGGCACCTTCGGGCAGCTCGCAGCGCCACGTGCGCCGACCGGCGAGGGTGCGATCCTCGCGATGGACGCCGATGGCTCCGGGCGTCTCGGCCCAGCCGGCGAGCGTCGCGTTCGCGCGCTCCTCGACGGCGCGCAGGTCGTCGAGCGCAGCGGGGTCGAAGCCCTTCCGGCGCAGCGACTTGCCGATGCGGTAGACGTCGGTCGAGCCGTACGCCGTGATGCGGGACGTCTGGATCGCGAGCATGTCGAACGCGGGGTGACCCGCGGCATCCGTCGGAACCTCCTTCGTCCACGCATCCGCGAGGGCGGCGTCGAGGGCGAGGGATGCCAGGTGGCAGGCGGTGTGCCCGGCGGACAGCGCAGCGCGCAGCTCGGGATCGACGTACGCCTCTACGCTCTCGCCAACGGCGGGGGCAGGCGCGTCGACGACGTGGACGACGACGAACGTCCAGCCCTCGGCGCCCATGCGCACCGGGAGGTCCGAACCGATGACGAGGTCGCCCTCGCGGACTCCCCCGGTCAGGGCGGTGACGACGGGGAACTCGTCGGACGAGCTTCGCAGCACGCCGACGTCGGCGGGCTGATCGGGCCAGGCGGTGTCGACGGGGTGGAACGGAGTGCGATCGAGGACGATGCCCGTCCGCCCGTCGGCGAGTAGCACCGCGTGCACGACGGTCGCCGTTCCGGTGACGTCCCCGTCGGGGTAGGTCACGACGGTGGCGGGGATCTGCGTCACGAGGCTCAGCTGGACAGGCCGCTGTAGGAGTGCAAGCCCTTGAAGAACTGGTTCACGATCGTGAAGTTGAACAGCACCGACGTGAAGCCCACGATCGACAGCCACGCCGACCGGGTGCCGCGCCAGCCGCGCGTCGCGCGGGCGTGGATGTACCCGGCGTAGACGACCCAGATCACGAAGGTCCAGACCTCCTTCGTGTCGAAGCCCCAGTAGCGGCCCCACGCGTCATTGGCCCAGATGGCGCCGGCGATGAGGGTGAAGGTCCAGAGCACGAACCCGATGATCGCGAAGCGGTAGGCGAGGGATTCGAGGACGTCGGCGCTCGGCAGGGTGCGCAGGAACGGCAGGCGGGTGCGGGGCGCGGCATCCGACCCCACCGCGGCCAGCGCGAGGCGCTCGCGGCGCGACTGCAGCAACTGCACGACCGAGAGCGCGAACGCGATCGCGAAGAACGCCGACGCCAGCGACGCGACGAAGACGTGGATGACGAGCCAGACGCTCTTGAGCGGGTCGGACAGCGGCACGACCTCGACGTAGTACGCGAGGGCGGCGCCGCCGAGGAGGACGACGATGAGGCCGTTGATGAACGCGCCGAGGAAGCGCAGGTCGTACCTGACGAGCACCGTGAGGAAGACGGCGACGACGAGGAGCGTGCCGGTAAGGGCGAACTCGTAGTTGTTCGACCACGGCACCCGGCCCGCCGCGATGCCGCGCGTCACGTCGGCGCCGAGGTGGAACAGCCACGCGATCGTGGTGAGCACGACACCCAGTCGCGCGAACAGGTAGCGTCCGCGCTGCGACGGCGCGGCCTCGAGCGCGATCTTCGCGGCGGCCTCCTCCGCGCGGATCTCGTCGATCGTCTGCCCGCCGCCGGCGGCGACGAGCGTGCGCGCCTGCGTCTTGGCCTTGGCGTCCTGGGCGGCGATCGCGAGCTCGGACCGGCGCGCGAGGTCGACGGTGAAGGCGAGGAAGCCGAGCGTGTAGATCGCGATCGCGGTCCACAACAGCAGGACGGAGATGTCATCGAACGACATGGGGTCCTCCAGAGGAGATGGGTGGTTTCAGTCTACGTTCGCCGGGCTGACCGAGGCGGATGCCGGTTGCTCACCCAACGCGGTGCCGTGGCGGCGGGCGAGGTCGGCGACCGCGACGGCGATGGCCGGGTCCTCGCCGCGGGCCAAGCCCGCGTACTCGATGCGCACCTCGTCGTCGCCGACCGGGGTCGCCTTCACCCACATCCGGCGGCGCGGCACGAACAGCGCCGTGAACAGCCCGAGCATGGCGAGGATCGCGAACACGAGCACCCACGTGGCGCTCGAGTCGTTGTGGATCGACAGCGAGACGTACCGCTTGACCGACTCGGGTGCGCCGGCGCTGCGCTCATCCTCGAAGGTCACCGTGCCGCGGCCGCCGGGCAGGTCGATCGTCTGCCCGGGTGAGAGCTCGAGCGAGGGGGCGTCGGCGTTGCGGCCCGCGATCTCGGTCATGCCGTCGGTGTCGAGCGCGTACACCGAGCGCGGCGTGCCGTCGTCGATGCCGAGGTCACCCTCGTACACGAAGAAGGTCAGCCGCGGGTCGAGGAGGTCGCCGTACGCCGACGTCAGCGCACCGGTGTCGAGCTCGGCGACCGTCGGGTAGAAGAAGCCGACCATGCCGAGCTGCTCGCCGCCCGTGTCGGGGATCTTCACGACGCCCTGCGAGGTCATCGTCGCGCTCTGCGGCAGGAACGGGACCGACTCGCTGAACACGACGTCGCCGGCGCCGTTGCGCACCGTGATCGTCGGCGCGTAGCCGTTGCCCATGAGGTAGACCCGGTCGCCAGCCATCGTGATCGGGTGGTTCACCTCGATCACCTGGTCTTCGGGGTCCTGACCCGGGAAGCGGGTCGTGACGTGGGCGGCGAAGTCGCCCGCCTGCCCCGAGCCGGGCGCGTAGGTCACGTCGAACCGATCGAGGGTGATCGAGTACGGCGTCAGCGCCTCGGTGTCGACGAACCGGCCGGGGTTGAACGACGTGTAGCCGAGGCCGAGCGAGTTGACAAAGCCGTCGCCCTCGGTGATCACGGTCTGCCCCATGTAGGTGAAGCCGCCGCCGATGCCGACGGACAGGAGCACGCCGACGAGGGCGCCGTGGAAGATCAGGTTGCCCGTCTCGCGCAGGTAGCCGCGCTCGGCCGAGACCGAGGCGACGCCGTTCCGGTCGTAGCGCTCGACGCGGTAGCGGGCCGAGCGCAGCTGCGCCTCGGCGAGGTCGACGGCGTGCGCGGCGTGCCCCGCGGCATCCTTTCCCTCGGGCACCGCGACCGTCGTCTCGCTGTGGTCGGCGAGCCGCGAGAGCCGCACGGGGGTCCGCGGCGGGCGGGCCCGCAGCGCCTTCCAGTGGTGCTTCGTGCGCGGGAGGACGCATCCGATCAGCGAGATGAACAGCAGGATGTAGATCGCCGAGAACCACACCGAAATGTACACGTCGAACAGCTGCAGCGCGTCGAACGTCGGGTACAGATCGGGGTTCGTGGCGCGCCACTGCGTGACGCCGTTCGGGTCGGCGCTGCGCTGGGGCACGAGCGATCCGGGGATTGCGGCGATCGCGAGCAGCAGCAGGAGGACGAGGGCCGTCCGCATGCTCGTCAGTTGACGCCAGCCCCACCGGAGCCACCCGACGAAACCCAGCGCGGGCTGGGTGATGCCGTCGGACTCCTCACGCCCGCGCACGGCGGGGTCGAGGCGGTCCTCGGTGCGGTCGAGGTGGTCGCCCGGTCGGAGCGGGCCGTCGACGACGTCGGCGCGCGGGTCAGAGGAACGTCGGGACACCGGCCACCACCCCCTGGAACGAGGCCATCAGGGTCGTCCAGATCCCCGTCACCATGAGGAGGCCGAGGAGGACGAGCATCGCACCGCCGATGATGTTGACGACGCGGATGTGGCGGCGGATGAACGCGACCGACCGCGTCGCCCACGACGCACCGAGGGCGAGCAGGACGAAGGGGATGCCGAGGCCCAGCGAGTAGGCGACGGCGAGCAGACCCGCGCGCGTCGGATCGGCCTGGCTGTAGGCCATGCTCAGGATCGTCGCGAGGGTCGGCCCGATGCACGGCGCCCAGCCGACGCCCATCGCGACCCCGAGCAACGGCGCCCCGACGAGTCCGAGGTTCTGCGTGAGCGGCGGACGGTAGGTGCGCTGGGCGAGCCCGAGCACCCCGACGAAGATCAGGCCCATGACGATCACCACGGCGCCGAGCACCCGCGTGATGACCTCTTCGTACTGCAGGAAGAGGCGTCCGAGGCTTCCCGCGAACACTCCCATCGACAGGAACACGACGGTGAACCCGGCGATGAACAGCAGCACGCCGACGACGAGTCGGCCACGTCCGATGGCGGGGCGGGCGGGTGCCGCGGTCGCCGTGGCGACGCCGGTGCCGGATGCCGCGGCCCGGGCCACCGGCATCCGTCGTCCCTCCTTCGGGGTCATCGCGCCGCCGAGGAAGCCGAGATAGCCGGGGACGAGCGGGAGGACGCAGGGCGAGAGGAACGAGACCAGACCGGCGAGCGCGGCGATCAGGATCGCGATCCAGAGCGCCCCGTCAGCGACGACCGCGCCGGGGTTCACGGCGTCTCCGCCAGGGTGTCCTCGACGAGGTCGCGGAGGGTCGTGGCATCCGGCAGCTCGCCGAACACGCGCGCGGCCACCCGCCCCTCGCGGTCGACGACGAGGGTCGTCGGCGCCGCCTGCAGCGAGGTCCACTCGGCGAACGCGAGCTTCAGGTCGACGTCGCCGCGGGCGAGGATCGACGGGTAGGTGATGCCGTAGGTCTCGTCGAACGAGGTGGCCTGCTCGGGGCCGTCGTAGATGTTGACGCCGAGGAACTGGGCGCCGTCGGCCTTCGTGTCCTGGAACGTCTCCTCGAGGACGGGCGCCTCGACGCGGCAGGGGCCGCAGGCGGCGTACCAGAAGTTCAGCACGACGACGTCGCCCGCGAAGTCGTCGCTCGAGATCGTCGACCCGTCGACGGCGGTCCCCGAGAACGAGAGCGCCTCGCCGCGCTTGTCGGCGGGGATCGTCTCGACCCGCCCGTCGCTGGAGATGAAACCCTGCGTGTTGCCTTCGCGGTAGAGGTTCGCGAGGTCGTCGTTCTGCCCCGAGCAGGCGGCCAGGCCGGTGGTGAGCGCGATCGCCGCGACGGCGGCGAGGATGCGGCGCCTCATACGGCCCCCACGTCCACGGCGCCGGCGGTCGGGGCGGGCTCGACGTAGTCGACCTCGCGCCACACGTCGCCCGCGAGCTCGAAGCTCGTGATGCTCGACAGGTCGCACCGGCGTCGGCGCGGGTCGTGCCGCAGCGGCAGGCCCGCGACCGAGAGGTGCGTGATCCAGATCGGCAGCTGGTGCGAGACGATGACGGCGTCGCCCGACGGGGTCCGGTTCCACGCGTCGCGCATCGCGGCCTGCATGCGCTCGACCACGTCGAGGTAGGCCTCGCCCCAGCTGGGGAGGGCGGGGGTGCGCAGGTGCCACCAGTTGAGCGGGTTGCGCAGGGCACGCTGCATCCGCTTGCCCTCGAAGACGTTCGTCGGCTCGAGGACGCGGGCGTCGATGACGGGCGTGAGGCCGAACAGCTCCGCGATCGGCGCCGCGGACTCGCGTGTCCGTTCGAGGGGCGAGGACACGAGCGACGTGACCGGTCGCCCCTGCGCCTTGAGGTGCTCGGCGGCGGAGCGTGCCATGTCGCGGCCGTCGTCGCTCAGATGGAAACCCGGGAGGCGTCCGTACAGCACGCGCTCGGGGTTATGGACCTCCCCGTGGCGCACGAGATGAAGGCGGGCGGCGCGCACCCCCCCAGTATACGTGCGGCCCTCCTATGCGGGGCCTGAGTGCCGGTCGCGCACGGCGGCGCGGATGCGGACGAACAGGAACCACGCCACCAGCAGGACGACGATGACGATGACGATGTTCTGGAACACCCCCGCGTACTGCTCGACGATGTGCCAGTTCTCGCCGAGGAAGAAGCCTGCGAGCACGAAGATCGAGTTCCAGATGAGGCTGCCCGCCGCGGTGAGGAGGCCGAACTTCCACCAGGGCATCTTCGAGACGCCCGCCGGGATCGAGATGAGGCTGCGGAAGAGGGGCACCATCCGGCCGAAGAAGACGGCCGCGGACCCATGACGGTCGAACCAGGCGACCGTCTTCGTGACGTCCTCGCCCTTCATGAGCGGCATCTTCTCGGCGACGCGCGTGAGGCGCTCGGCGCCGAGCACGCGGCCGAGCCCATACAGGAGGTAGGCGCCGGCGACCGACCCGAACGTTGTCCAGCCGATCGCCTCGGCGAGGGTGAACGAGCCGCGCGACGCGGCGAGACCGGCGACCGGCAGCACCGCTTCGCTCGGGATCGGCGGGAACAGGCTCTCGAGACCGACCGCGATCGCCGCGCCGATCGGACCGATCGTCTCCATCAGCGTCACGAGCCAGTCGGCCAGCGCGGAGAGCCAGGAGCCGCCGCCGGAGCCGGAGCCGGACGCGGCGTGGAACATGTCGGTCATCGGGTGCTCTCTCGCGTTCGGTGATCGGATGCCCGGCCGGGCCCCCTGTGGTGCTCCAGCCTAGGCGGGCGGGCATGGGCGCCGGCTGGGTGCCGCGTAGACTCGTCCCTCGTGAGTGAACGCACCCTCGTCCAGCAGCTGCAGTCCCGTGAAGACGGTCCCGTCTCGGTCTCCGGATGGGTCGAGACCGTCCGTGATCAGAAGAAGGTGCAGTTCGTCATCCTCCGCGACGAAACCGGCGCGGTGCAGCTCGTGAACCCCGCGACCCGTCCGGCCGAGGACGGCACGGAGCAGGATGCCGCGGCCCTGGCGCTCACCGACCTGATCTCGAACCTGTCAACCGGCACCTTCCTGACCGCGACGGGCGAGCTCAAGCACGACGAGCGGGTCAAGCTCGGCGGTGTCGAGATCAAGATCAGCGGACTCGAGATCGCGGCCGCCGCCCTCCCCGAGACGCCGATCGCGGCCGACTCAGGTCTCGACAAGCGCATGGACTGGCGCTTCATCGACCTGCGCCAGCGCCGCAACAACCTGGTGTTCCGGGTGCAGACGACCCTCGAGCACGCGATGCGCTCGTACTGGATCGAGCGCGACTACATCGAGGTTCACTCCCCCAAGCTCATGGCGTCGCCCTCGGAGTCCAACGCCGAGCTGTTCGAGGTTCCCTACTTCGAAGAGAAGACGGCCTACCTCGCGCAGAGCCCGCAGTTCTTCAAGCAGATGGCCCAGGTCGCCGGCTTCGGCAAGATCTTCGAGATCGCCCCCGCGTTCCGCGCCGACCCCTCCTTCACCTCGCGCCACGCGACCGAGTTCACCTCGATCGACGCCGAGATCAGCTGGATCGACTCGCACGAGGACGTCGCCCGCATGCAGGAGGAGCTCCTGCAGACCGCGATCCGCGCCGTCGCCGAGAAGCACGGCGACGAGATCAAGGCGCTCTTCGACATCGACGTGGTCGTCCCCGAGCTGCCGTTCCCCCGCATCCCGCTCGCCGAGGCGCGCGAGATCGTCGCCGCCCGCGGCTACGAGATCCCCCGCACCGACGGCGACCTCGACCCCGAGGGCGAGCGTCAGATCGCCGCGCACGTGCAGGAGACCTACGGTCACCAGTTCGTGTTCATCACCGACTACCACCCCGAGATCCGCGCGTTCTACCACATGCGCGACGACGAGACCGGGCTGACGAAGTCGTACGACCTGCTCTTCAACGGCGTCGAGATCACGACCGGCGCGCAGCGCGAGCACCGCGTCGACGTCCTCATCGAGCAGGCGAAGGAGAAGGGTCTCGACCCCGAGCACCTCGACTTCTACCTCGACTTCTTCCGCTTCGGCGCCCCGCCCCACGGCGGCTTCGGCATGGGCCTGGCCCGTGTCCTCATGCTGCTGCTCGGGCAGGACTCGATCCGCGAGGTCACCTACCTCTTCCGCGGACCCACCCGTCTGGCGCCGTAAGGCGAGACCCGCACGTTCGGCAAGCGCTCGGCTTCGGCCGGGCGCTCGTCGTATCGTGGCTGATTCCCCGATGGAAGGATCAGCTGCATGTGGGATGGATGGATGGACTTCGCGATCGCGACCCTCGTCGGGATCGCGGTCGGGATCGTCGTCGCCGTCGTCGCGACGATCGTGCTGGCGATCGTCGCGCGCCGTCGCCGGTGGGCGGGGGTCCTGAGCCGGCAGTCCCGGGCACCGTTCCGGATGCTGCTGCTCGTCGTCGCCCTCTGGGCCGCCGTGCGTGCGGCGTTCCCCGATGACACGTGGCGCGGCATCCTGGATCAGCTCCTCACGATCCTCATCATCGCGGCGAGCGCGTGGCTGCTGGCCTCGCTCGTCGTGGTCGCCACCGACGTCGCGCTCGGCCGCTACCGCATCGATGTGCCCGACAACCGGGTGGCCCGCCGCATCCGCACCCAGACCCTCGTCGTGCGACGCCTCGCCATCGCGATCATCGTCATCATGGGCATCGGGGCGGTCCTTCTGACCTTCGACGCGGTCCGGGCGATCGGGGCGAGTGTGCTCGCGTCGGCAGGGATCGCGTCGATCGTCGCGGGCCTCGCCGCACAGTCCGTCCTCGCGAACGTCTTCGCGGGGCTGCAGATCGTCTTCAGCGATGCGCTGCGTGTCGACGACGTCGTCGTCGCCGACGGCGAGTGGGGGCGCGTGGGCGAGATCACCCTCAGCTACGTCGTGCTCGATCTGTGGGACGACCGCCGCCTCGTCCTGCCGTGCACCTACTTCACGACGACCCCGTTCGAGAACTGGACCCGGAGGGGCTCGGAGCTCCTCGGCGCCGTCGAGATGGACCTCGACTGGAACGTCTCCCCCGACCGGATGCGGGAGCACCTGCACGACGTCGTGGGGGCGACCGAGCTCTGGGACGGGCGCACGGCCGTGCTGCAGGTGACCGACGCGGTCGCCGGCTACGTGCGCGTCCGCATCCTCGTGACGGCGAAAGACGCTCCGACGCTCTTCGACCTGCGCTGCCTGGTCCGCGAGGCGATGGTCACCTGGGTGCAGCGCACCCTGCCCGACGCCGTGCCCGTGCAGCGGGTGCGGATGACGGATACCGCCGGTGCGGCACCGGCCGACGACCCCGCGGCACGCCCCCACGACGGTCTTTTCACGGGCAGCGTCGAGGCCGAGCGCCGCGCATCGACCTTCACGAACGCGATCCAGACCGTCCGTGAGTCCGACGCGGAGCGCTGAGCGGACATCCGTTGCTCGGGCGTCACCGCCCGTTCACCCGCCGTGGGCCCGCCATCCATCCGGCGGTCGTAACTTCCCCTCGTCCCCCCGTGCGCCGCGCTCATCAGCGCGCGCAGGATCACCCGAGAGGAACCGCATGTCCCGTCCCTTCCCGCGCCGCGCGTCCGTCGCCGTCGGCCTCACCACCATCGCCGCGCTGTCACTGGCGGCCTGCGCCGGCAGCCCCGACGCCGAGAACGCCGCCGGCGAGACGTCGGTGGCCGCCACCGCGACGAGCGTCACCGACTTCGGCTCGTTCGCCGACCTGGAGGCCGCGGCCAAGGCCGAGGGCAACCTGAACGTCATCGCGCTCCCCCGCGACTGGGCCAACTACGGCGAGATCCTCGACCTCTTCGCCGAGCGCTACCCCGAGATCACGATCAACGAGCAGTCGCCCGACATCTCGAGCGCCGAGGAGATCACCGCCGCCGAGACGAACGAGGGCCTCGACACCGCTCCAGACGTCTTCGACCTGGGCCTCACCGTCGCCCTGCAGAACACCGACCGCTTCGCCCCCTACAAGGTGCAGACGTGGGACGAGATCCCCGACGCGCTCAAGGAGCCGACGGGTCTGTTCGTGGGCGACTACGGCGGGTACATGTCGGTCGGCTACGACTCGGCGACCTTCGACGCGCCCGCCGACCTCGACGACCTGCTCGGCGACGGGTTCCGCGGCTCGGTCGCCATCAACGGCGACCCCACGCAGGCGGGCGCGGCCTTCGCCGCCGTGGGCCTGGCCGCCGTGCAGTCGGGCGGGACGCTCGACGACTTCCAGCCCGGCATCGACTTCTTCAGCGAACTGAACAAGGCCGGCAACATGCTCAAGCTCGACGTCACGAGCGCGACGGTCGCGAGCGGCGAGACCCCCGTCGTCTTCGACTGGGACTACCTCAACGCCGCGCACAAGGCCGACGTCCCCACCTGGGAGACGGTGGTCTTCGACGGTGTCGGCTACGCCGGGTACTACAACCAGGCCATCAACGTCGACGCCCCGAACCCGGCCGCCGCTCGGCTCTGGCAGGAGTTCCTCTACAGCGACGAGGTGCAGAACCTGTGGCTGAAGGGCGGGGCGCGTCCGGTCCGCATGGAGGCGATGACGGATGCCGGCACGATCGACGCCGACCTGGCCGCCGCGCTCCCCGAAGCCCCGGCCGAGACCGTCGTGCCGACCGAGGCGCAGTCGACCGCCGCGGGCGAGCTGCTGGGCGCGAACTGGGCCGCCGCGGTCCAGTGACCACCACGGCACCGGCGGGGCTCCCGGCGACGGGCGTCCCGCACGGCGCCCCCGAGGGGGCGGAGCAGCACGCTCCGGCCCCTCGCGGGCGGCGCCGCATCGACTGGTCGTGGGTCGGCCTCATGCCGTTCGCCGTCTACCTGGCGGCCTTCCTCGTCCTGCCCACCGTCCTCGCCCTCGCGACCGGGTTCGTCGACGGGTCGGGAGCCCCCACGGGGGACAACCTCGCGGCGCTCGTCGATCCGGTCGTCCTCGCCACCTTCGCGAACTCGACCTGGGTGTCCCTCCTGACCGCCCTGATCGGCGCGGTGGTCGGCGCCCTCGTCTGCCTCGCGATGCTGGGGCTCCCCGAGACCGGGATCGTGCGGACGACGGTGGATGCGGCATCCGGGGTCCTCGCGCAGTTCGGCGGCGTGATGCTCGCCTTCGTCCTGATCGCGACCATCGGGACCCAGGGCGTCGTGACCCGCCTGCTCAGCGACCTCTTCGGGCTGCAGATCTTCGCCGGTGGGGCGTGGATCTACGCGCTGCCGGGGCTCATCCCGGCCTACATCATCTTCCAGGTGCCCCTCATGGTCATCACCTTCATGCCGGCGCTGTCGGCGCTCAAACCGCAGTGGCTCGAGGCGCACCTCACCCTCGGCGGCACCCGGCGCGGCTTCTGGCCGCGGATCGGGATGCCGGTCCTCGCCCCGTCCTTCCTCGCCAGCTTCCTGCTGCTGTTCGCGAACGCGTTCTCGTCGTACGCGACGGCGGCCGCCCTCGCCAGCCAGGGGTCGCAGATCGTCCCGCTGCAGATCCGTACCGCCCTCACGAGCGAGACCGTGCTCGGACGCGAGAACCTCGCCGGTGCGCTCGCCCTGGGGATGATCGTCGTGGTCGCCGTCGTCATGGTCGCGTACACCCTCATCCAGCGCCGCGCCGCCCGGTGGCAGTCGTGAGCCGCGCGACCCTCGCCCCGTCGGCGGCGACGCGCTGGGCGATCGGGCTCCTCGTCGGGGCGGTCTTCGCCGTCCCGTTCGTCGCGACGGCCCTGTTCACCCTGACCGCCGCCGACGGCTCGCTCACCCTCGACCGCTGGGCGGCCCTGTTCGACCCGGCGCTCTCGGCGAAGTACCGGCCGGTGTGGACGGGCCTCGTCAACTCGCTCATCCTCGCGGCGGTGACGGTGGCGATCGTCCTTCTGGTGTTCGCGCCGACGATGGTGCTGGTGAACCTGCGGTTCCCGCGCCTGCGCCGCGCTTTCGAGTTCCTCGCCCTGCTTCCCATCACGATCCCCGCGATCGTCCTCGTGGTGGGCCTGGCCCCCATCTACCTGCAGATCGGCCGCACCTTCGGGACGGGCGCCTGGACCCTCGCCTTCGCCTACGGGGTGCTCGTCCTGCCGTTCGCCTACCGCTCGATCCAGGCCGCGATCGACGCCGTCGACCTCGCGACGCTGACCGAGGCCGCCCGCACCCTCGGCGCGGGGTGGGGCACCGTGCTGGTGCGCGTGGTCGCGCCGAACCTGCGCCAGGGGCTGCTCGCGGCATCCCTCATCTCCGTCGCGGTCGTCCTCGGCGAGTTCACGATCGCCTCGCTGCTGAACCGGCAGGTGCTGCAGACCGGGCTCGTCGTCATCAACAAGCAGGATGCCTGGGCCTCCGCGATCTTCACGCTGCTGGCCCTCGCGTTCGCCTTCGTCCTGCTCCTCGTCATCGGCCGCGCGGGACGCGTCGGCACCGGAAGGAAGACCCCGTGACCCTCGAATCCACCCCCACCGCCCGGATCCTCCCCCTCACCGCCGACAACACCCTGCTCGCCGGCGCGAGCGAGGGGACGCGGGTCGAGCTGCGCGGCATCGTGAAGGACTACGGCCCGACCCGCGTGCTGCACGGCGTCGACCTGGACGTCGCTCCCGGCGAGTTCGTGTCGTTGCTGGGGCCGTCCGGATGCGGCAAGACCACCGCCCTGCGTGTCATCGCCGGCCTGGAGGACGCGACCGGCGGGATCGTCGCCTTCGGCGGAACGGACGTCTCGCGGACACCGACGAACAAGCGCGACATCGGGATGGTGTTCCAGGCGTACTCGCTCTTCCCGCACCTGCGCGTCGTCGACAACGTCGCCTTCGGGCTGCGCCGGCGGCGCGTTGACACCGCCACCGCGCGCCGCCGATCGGGCGAGGCGCTCGAGCTGGTCGGCCTCGACCACCTCGCCGACCGCTTCCCGCACCAGCTCTCCGGCGGACAGCAGCAGCGCGTCGCCCTCGCTCGCGCCCTGGTGACCGAGCCGCGGGTGCTCCTCCTCGACGAGCCGCTCTCGGCGCTCGACGCAAAGGTGCGGGTCCAGCTCCGCGACGAGATCCGCCGCATCCAGCTGCGCCTCGGGATCACGACCGTATTCGTCACGCACGACCAGGAGGAGGCGCTCGCGGTCTCGGACCGCATCGCCGTCATGGCAGCGGGCCGCATCGCGCAGATCGGCACCCCCGAGGACCTGTATCTCCGACCCGCCACCCCCGAGGTCGCCGGGTTCGTCGGGCTCTCCAGCGCCGTCCCGGGGACCGCCGCGGCCCGAGCGGTCGAGGTCTGGGGCACGTCCGTCCTGATCCTCGGCGACGCTCCCGACGGCCCCGTCGAGGCGCTCATCCGCCCCGAGAACGTGCGCCTGGTGGGCGCGGGCGAGGGCATCGGCGCCGTCGTCGAGGAGAGCACGTTCCTCGGCAGCATCCGCCGCACCCTGGTCCGCACCGACGACGGCGCGCTGGTGCGGCTGCAGCATCCCGCCGACGACCGACTCGAGTACGGCGAACGGGTCCGCATCGCCGTGGCGCCGGTCCCGGTGCCCGTCCGGCCTCGCGGCTGAGGCTCTCAGACCTCGAAGTCGACGGCCATGCGTCCGCCGGCGACGCCGCGGATGTACGCGGCGACCTCCTGATGCGCGGGATGCGTCTGGTACGCCTCGAGCGCGTCGAGGTCGTCGACGTCCATCACGAGCGAGACGTCGGCGTTGGCCTCGGGGACGGCGACGTTGGTCCCCACGCTGAGGGAGCGGATGACGGGCACGGCGGTCTCGAGACCCCGCAGCACGCGCACCACCTCGGCGGCGTGCTCGGCACGGGTGTCCGCGTCGGCGGCCGCCATCTTCCAGATCACGACGTGGCGGATCATGCGGAGGCCTTCTCGACGAGCGCGGCGCGCAGCCGGTCGGCGGACACGCGCCAGTGGGCGTGCAGGTCGCCGTCGATGAGGACCACGGGGATCTTCTCCCACCATGTCGCGTAGAGGGCCGGGTCCTCGGTGATCGACAGCTCCTCGACGTCGACCCGCCCCTCGGGGAGCTCGGCGACGACGGCGTCGACGATCTCGCGGGCGACGTCGCAGAGGTGGCAGTCGGGTTTGGAGATGAGGGTGAGTGCGGTCACGGCATCCATTCTCCCCCGCTCATCCACGCCGCGGACGCAACACGAAGCGCCCCGACGTCCGGCGGACCGGACGGGGGCGCTTGTGTGCGATGCCGCTTACTTCTTGTTGCGGCGCTGGTGGCGAGTCTTGCGAAGCAGCTTGCGGTGCTTCTTCTTCGCCATGCGCTTGCGGCGCTTCTTGATGACTGAACCCACGGTAAACCTCACTAAGTCGGGGTCTGGACGCGCGGTGTCGGCGTCCGGGAACGGCAAGACGGAAAAATGCCTCGGATCAGTCTAGCCGACGTCGGCGATGGGACGTTGCAGAGCGGCTGTGACCGCGGTTTCGGGCACCCGGTAGCTGCGACCGAAGCGCACGGCGGGGAGTTCCCCCGAGTGGACGAGGCGATAGACGGTCATCTTCGAGACGCGCATGAGGTCGGCGACCTCCGCGACTGTGAGAAAGCGCACATCCGAGATGTCCGACATCGTGTCCCCTTTGTGGTTATCAGCCCCCGTGAATCCCTCCACATTAGGGGGTGGATGAGACGCGTGTAAACCTGTGTGACTCGTGGGGCGGAAGGCGGGTCAGCGGCCCGGCAGTTTGTTGAACACGCTCGTCACGGCATGCTTCGCCGCGGCGGCCGCGCGACCCACGACCTCGGCGGCATGCGCTGCGCCGTCCGGCAGGGCGTGCGCCGCCGGCGCGTCGTCCTCGTCGACCGCGAAGAACGGGAACAGCCAGTCGTCCACGGCGTCCAGCGGCGCGGGCGACAGGCTGTAGTAGCGGTGCTGGCCCTCTTCGCGCACGGAGACGAGGGATGCCTCCCGCAGTACCTTCAGGTGCTTCGAGACCGTCGGCTGGCTGACCCCGAGGGCGGAGACGATCTGCGAGACGCTCGTCCCCTTCTCCCCCGACGCCCCTCGTTCACGGAGCAGCTGGAGGATGTCCCGACGGGTCCCGTCGGCGATCACGTCGAAGATGTCCGCCATGGCATTAGGTTAGCCCGCCCGCGCGCGGGAGTACCATGACAACGATCCGAACGAGGAAGGGGCGCGAATGACGGGCCTTGCCGTCGATGAGCGCGCCCCCCGGCGCGGACCGACGTGGCATCGCCGCGCGTTCTCCGCGATGCGCGATCTCGCGACCGCGTCGCCCTCGCGCTTCGCCGTGCTCATCTTCTCGGCCCTCATCCTCCTCTTCACGGCGATCTTCTCGCTGCCGGTGATGGCCTCGGACGGGCAGGTGACCCCCCTGCCCGACGCCCTGTTCACGGCGGTCTCCACGATCTGCGTCACGGGCCTCGCGACCGTCGACATGGCCACGCACTGGTCGCCCCTCGGTCATGTGGTGGTCTTCATCGGTGTCAACGTCGGCGCCCTCGGCGTCTTGACCCTCGCGTCGATCCTCGGTCTCGTGATCTCCAAGCGCCTGGGGCTCCGCGCCAAGCTGCTCGCCGCCGGCGACAGCAACCCGATGCGCGCCCACGGCGGGCCGGTCAACGAGGGCCAGGCCGTGCGGCTCGGCGAGGTGGGTCAGCTGCTGGCGACCGTCGCCCTGTCGACCCTCGTCATCGAGGCCGCCCTCGCCGTCCTGCTGTACCCCATGCTGCTCGCCAGCGGCATCGACCCCCTGACCGCACTGTGGGAGGCCCCGTACTACGCGGCCATGGCGTTCACGAACACAGGCTTCGCGCCCAACTCCGAGGGCCTGGCGCCGTTCGCGCAGAACTACCTGCTGCTCAGCGTCCTGATGGCGGGCGTCTTCCTCGGCTCGATCGGCTTCCCCGTCATCTACGCCCTCTGGAAGCATCACTGGCACGTCCGTCGGTGGTCGATCCACGTCAAGCTGACGCTCATCACGACGGTCGTCCTGTTCTTCGCGGGCGCGATCGCGTTCGTGATCCTGGAGTACGGCAACCCCCAGACCTTCGGGACGATGGATGCCTGGGACACGACGTTCCAGGCCCTGTTCCTGTCCGCGATGACCCGTTCCGGCGGCTTCTCGATCATCGACATCGGCGAGCTGCACGAATCCTCGATCGTCGTCGGGTCGATGCTCATGTTCGTCGGCGGCGGATCCGCCTCGACGGCGGGCGGCATCAAGGTCACAACCCTCGCCGTCCTCGCCCTCGCGGTGTGGTCCGAGGCGAAGGGCCGGCCGAGCGTCTCGGCGTTCGGGCGCCGCATCCCGAGCGACGTCCAGCGCGTCGCCCTCTCGGTCGTCGCGTGGGGCGCGACGATCGTGGCGCTGTCGACCATCACGATCGCGCACCTGACGAAGGCGCCCCTCGACGAGGTCCTCTTCGACGTCGTGTCGGGCTTCGCCACCGTGGGGCTGTCGACCGGGCTGACGCAGGAGCTCCCCGACCCCGCCGTCTTCGTCATGGCGCTGACGATGTTCATGGGCCGCGTTGGTACAGTGACACTCGCCGCGGCGGTGGCCGCGACCAGCCGAACGCAGCACTACGCGCTGCCCGTGGAAAGGCCCATCGTTGGTTGAGCAGTTGCGCAGCGATTCGCCCGTCCTCGTCATCGGACTCGGTCGCTTCGGCGCCGCGTGCGCGGGCGAACTCGACCGCCTCGACCGCGACGTCCTCGCGATCGACGACAACCTCGACCTCGTGCAGAAATGGTCCGAGCGCGTCACGCACGCCGTCCAGGCCGATGCGCGCAACATCGAGGCGCTGAAGCAGATCGGTGCGCAGGACTTCCAGGTCGCCGTCGTGGCCGTGGGGTCCTCGATCGAGGCATCCGTCCTCATCACGGCTAACCTGGTCGACCTGAAGGTTCCGCAGATCTGGGCGAAGGCGGTCTCGCAGTCGCACGGCAAGATCCTCGCCCGCGTCGGCGCCAACCACGTCATCTACCCCGAGCGCGAAGCCGGCGAGCGCGTCGCGCACCTCGTCAGCGGGCGCATGCTCGACTTCATCCGTTTCGACGACGACTTCGTCCTCGCCAAGATGTACCCGCCGCGGTTCATTCGGGGCGTCGGCCTCAACGAGTCGGGCGTCCGCTCGAAGTACAACGTGACGGTCGTCGGCGTGAAGAGCCCCGGCAAGCCGTTCCGCTACGCCGAAGCGACGACCGTCGTGACCAACCACGACCTCATCATCGTGTCGGGGACGAACTCCGACATCGAACGCTTCGCCTCGCTCGACCGCTGAGCCCGCTCAGGCGACACCAGGACACATCGATGGCATCATCCGATGACGCCGAGCGGGCGACCCCGCCGCACGACGCGCGGCTCCATGAGGCGCTGCAGTCGATGCGATTCGCCGCCGGCGGGCCGTCGTACGCCGAGATAGCCGCACGGGTCACACGGCTGCGCGCGAGCCGCGTCGGTGGCGCCCGCAGCGTCACCGTCGCGCGTTCGACCGTCTACGACCTCTTCCGGCCCGACCGTACGAGAGTCGACCCCGCCCTCGTCGCCGACGTGATCCTCGCCCTCGGTGGAGCGGAGCACGACGCCGCCCACTGGCGTCGCCACGCCGCGGTCGCGAACGCCCTCCGACACCGACCGGAGCAGGCCGCCGAGGCACCGGCCCCGCCCGCTGCCGCCCCGGAGACCCCGGAGCCGCCGCCGCACGATCCCACACCATCGCGCAGTCACACCGCGACGCGGCGCGACGCCGACGAGCCACGGACGCTCGATCCGCGCCCGCCGCGCACGCTGGCCTCGCGCGTCGGGGTGATGGCGATCATCATCGCCCTCTGCACCCTCGCGAACGTCGTCGGGGGCCAGCTCGTGCTGTGGTCGTCTCTCCCGCTGTTCCTCGACATGGTGGGCACTGCGGTCGCATCGATCGTCCTCGGTCCCTGGTACGGGGTGCTGGTCGCGATCGCGACCCAGCTGACCGGCGCGGCCTACCATTCGAGCCCCATCGGATTGCCGTTCACCGCCGTCGGGATCGTCGGTGCGCTGCTGTGGGGGTACGGCACGCGCTCGTGGGGCCTCGGACGGACGCCCCTGCGGTTCTTCGTCCTGACGGTGATGGTCGCGCTGGCCAGCACCCTGGTGGCGACACCGATCACCCTCGCCGTCTACGGCGGCTACTCCGCACATGTCGCGACCGTCGCGTTCACGGATCAGCTGCTCCACCTCGGCGACGCCCTGTGGACCGCGGTGCTGTCCGCGAACCTGGTCTCCTCGCTCATCGACAAGATGATCTCCGGATTCATCGCGCTCACCGTGGGTTCGTCGCTCGTCCACCGGATCGACTCGCATCGCCGAGGGCGCGGCGCCGACGCGCTGCTGTTCGACCCGCCACGTCTGAGCTTCCGCGCCTCCGCCTGAGGTCGCAGCGCCCGGCCGCCGCCCGGCCTCAGGCCTCGCGCTGCGCGTTCGCCAGCAGCCGGGCGAGCAGGTCGGCGAGCGTCTGCTGCTCGGCCTCGCTGAGCCCGTCGAGCAGGCGGGCGTCGTGCGCGAGCGCGCGCGGCATCTCCCGCTCGACGACGGCACGACCGGCATCCGTCAACGAGAGCTCCACCGCCCGACCGTCGCGCGTCGACCGCTCCCGGCGCAGGAACCCGGCGGATTCGAGCCGGCTCGTGAGCTTCGTGGTGGCCGCACCGCTGAGCATCGTCTCGGCGGTGACCTCGCTGGCACGCAGGGGCCGACCGGTGCGGGCCAGCGCGCAGAGGACGTCGAACTCCGATCGCGAGACGCCGCTGTCGGCCAGCAGCCGCTCGATCTGCGCGGTCGCCAACGCGGAGGCGCGGTTGAGCCTGCCCCACACGTCGATCGGCGACGTGTCGATCGCCGGCATCTGCTCCGCCCACGCGGCACGGATGCGGGCGATGAAGTCGGCGCGCTCGGTCACCGCTCCACTGTACCGACGCGAACCATTTAGTTCACTGGTGAAGCATCTGTGTAGAATCGGAGGAATGACCGCGTTCGACACCGGAACCCGCCCCACCGTCCCCGCCGCGTCGACACGCGGACCGCGACTGCTCTCGCAGCCGCCCGCCGTCTGGGCCATCGCCTTCGCCGCGATGGTCGCGTTCATGGGGATCGGCCTCGTCGGTCCGATCCTTCCGACCGTCGCCGCCGCGCTGCAGGCGACCCCCGTGCAGACCTCGCTGCTGTTCACGAGCTACCTGACGGTGACGGCCTCGGCGATGTTCTTCACGAGCTGGCTGTCCACCCGCATCGGCACCCGCGCGGTCATGATCCTCGGCCTCGTCGTCATCGCCCTCGCCGCGATCGGCTGCGCACTGTCCCCCAGCATCGGCGCCCTCATCGGCTTCCGCGCCGTCTGGGGCCTCGGGAACGCGCTGTTCCTCTCGACGGCGCTCGCCTCGATCGTCTCCGCCTCGGGCGGGCGCAGCGAGCACGCCGTGATCTTCTACGAGGCGGCGCTCGGAATCGGGCTGGCGGTCGGCCCGCTGCTGGGCGGCCTGCTGGGCCAGATCGGGTGGTTCGCGCCCTTCTGGGGCACGGCGTCGCTGTTCGCCGTGGGGGTCGCCGCCCTCCTCACCCTCGTCCGCGATCCGGGTCACGCGGCGGAGCGCAGCCGGGTCAGCGCCCCCTTCCGTGCCTTCGCCGATCGCGGACTGCTCGCGATCAGCGTCGTGGCTTTCCTCTACAACGCCGGCTTCTTCGTGACGCTGTCGTACACGCCCTACGCCCTGGAACTGCCGGCGGTCGGCATCGGCCTGGTCATGATGGGCTTCGGCGTCGGTCTCGCGATCGCGGGCGTCCTCATCGCTCCGCGGCTGACCCGGCGCTTCTCGGTCGTGACCGTGCTGCTCTGGTTCCTCGTCGCGTTCGCCGTGACGCACGTGCTGGCGGCGCTGAGCGCCGGATCCCGGCCGCTGCTCGTGGTCTGCGTCGTGCTGCTCGGCATCGAGATCGGTGCTGTGAACACGATCCTCACCGAGGCCGCGATGGAGGCGACCGCGCTCCCCCGCGCCGTCGCCAGTTCCGCCTACTCCGGCTTCCGGTTCTTCGGCGGCGCGATCGGCGCCCCCGTCGGCACCGCCCTGGCCGTCCTCGGCGTCGGCGCCCCGTACGCCGCTGCGGCCCTGTCGGCGGCCGCCGGCGCCGTGCTCCTGTTCGCGTTCCGGGGGCTCATCGGCCGCGCCGACCACACCGCCCGGCTCACCGAACGGACGACCGCAGAGGACCTGACGCTCGGCGACGCCTGAGCGGATGCCTCAGACGCCGGTCGCGAGCTCGCGGGCGCGGGCCAGCGCGGCATCCGTCGCCTGCGAGAACAGCCCGTCGAGGTTCGCTGTCTGGAGGACGCCGATCGCGCGCTCGGTCGTGCCCTTGGGACTGGTCACGCGGCGGCGGAGCTCGGCGGGGTCGTCGCCGGTCGCGGCGAGCAGAGCCGTCGCACCGATGAAGGTCTGCTCGGCCATGAGGCGGGCGTCGGCCTCCTCGAAGCCCTTGCCGCGGGCGGCCTCGGTCAGCGCCTCGACGAGCAGGAACACGTAGGCGGGGCCGGATCCCGAGATGGTCGAGAGCGCGTCGATCTGCGCCTCGGGCACCTCGATGACGACGCCGCAGGTCTCGAACAGCGCCCGGACGAGCGCGACGTGCGCCGCGGTCGCGGTCGACCCGGCGGCGAGACCGGTGACGGCCTTGCCGACCACGGCCGGCGTGTTCGGCATCGAGCGGATGACGGGGATCTCGGGCCCGACGATCGACTCGAACGTCTCGATCGTGACGCCCGCCGCCAGGCTGACGACGATCGTCCCGGGGCGCAGGGCGCCGGCGATCTCGCGCAGCAGGTCGGGGACCATCGCCGGCTTGACGCCGATGAGGACGATGTCGGCGGATGCCGCGGCATCCGTGTTCGCCGACGGCACCTCCGCGAGCGCCGCACTCGAGACGGCGTCGAGCCCCTCGAGCTCGGCGGCCTTCGCGGCCGTGCGGTTGGTCACCACGACGGACGAGGCCCGGCCCGAGCGGGAGATCCCCTGCGCGATCGCACCCCCCATCGAACCGGCTCCGAGGATGGCGACGGGAGGGAGGTGGTGCGTCATGCCCCCATCCTGTCATCCACCCCCGCGGCTTATCATCGGCTCATGACCCTCCTCGACGGAATCACGTCCCGCATCATCGACACGGACCGGCTGAGCGTCAACATCCTCGAGCGCGCCGGAGATACGGTCGACGCCGCCCCCGAGCGCACCGTCGTCCTGCTGCACGGCGCCCTGTCCTCCGCCCTCGTCTGGCAGGAGCTCATGCAGGACCTCCCCGCGGAGTTCCGGGTCGTCGCCGTCGATCTGCGCGGTTTCGGCGGCACCGAGCACATGCCCGTCGACGCCTCCCGCGGGGTCCGCGACCTGAGCGACGACGTGGCGCTCACACTCACCGAGCTCGGCATCGAGGCGCCGCACCTCGTCGGATGGGACCTCGGCGGAGCGGTCGCCCTGCAGTTCGCGCTCGACCACCCGGTGCGCACGATCCTGCTCGAGTCCCCCGTCTCGCCGTTCGGCCTCGGCGGCACGCGGCTCGACGGGTCGCGCCTGACCGACGACGACGCCGGCTGCGGCGCGGGGACCGCGAACCCCGAGTTCGTGCGCCGCTTGACCGCGCGCGAGGCGGGCGCGGAGGCATCCACCTCGCCGCGGAGCGTCTTCCGGGCCTCCTTCGTCGCCGAGGGTTTCGAGACCGAGCACGAAGATCTCTGGGTCGAGGCCATGCTCTCCACCTCCACCGCGACCGGCAACTATCCCGGCGAATCCGTCCCGAGCCCGCACTGGCCCGGCTACGCGCCCGGCCGGTTCGGTGTGCTCAACGCCCTCGCGCCGCGCAACTTCGACGTCTCGGGCATCGTCGACCTGCCCGAGAAGCCGTCGATCCTCTGGATCCGCGGCGTGCTCGACCCGCTCATCTCCGACACGTCCTTCTCGGACCCGGGTCACCTGGGGTCGCTCGGGATCCTCCCCGACTGGCCCGGCGCCGACGTCGCCCCGGCCCAACCGATGGTGTCGCAGACCCGCGAGGTGCTCCGTCGCTACACGGATGCCGGGGGCATCGCGACCGAGCTCGCCCTGCCCGGCGTGGGGCACACCCCCCACCTCGAGCGGCCCGCCGTGTTCCGGCGCGCGCTGCTCGAACTGACGGGGTACATCGGCTCCCCCGCGTCACCCGCGCCGCCCACCGAGGCGATCATCCTCAGCTCGTCCGACTGACGAGCGAGGGGCACCTCAGCGCTTCGCGTCGAAGAAGCCGCGCAGGAGGGTCGCGGCCTCGCCCGCACGGACCCCGCCGAGGACCTCGGCGCGGTGCGGCATCCGTCTGTCGCGGAGCAGGTCGTGGACGGAACCGGCCGCACCCGCCTTCTCGTCCCACGCGCCGAACACGACGCGCGCCACCCGCGTCTGCAGGATCGCACCCGCGCACATGACGCACGGCTCGAGAGTGACGACGAGGGTGCAGTCGTCGAGGTTCCACGATCCGAGGGCGGATGCCGCGGCTCGCAGCGCCACGACCTCCGCGTGCGCGAGGGGGTCGCCGTCGCGTTCGCGGAGGTTGCGTCCCTCCCCGACGATCCGGCCCGCCTGCGTGACGACCGCGCCGACGGGGACGTCGCCGTGCCCTGACGCGAGGGCGGCGAGCTCCAGCGCCCGCACCATCGCCGCGTCGTCGGCGGCGGGGACGGGCAGGCTCACGTCGTCAGCGTAGCCCCGGTAGCCTGGACCCATGCGTGTGCACGTCGCCGACCACCCCCTCATCACCCACAAGCTCACGGTGCTGCGCGACAAGCGCACGACGTCGCCGGTGTTCCGCCAGCTGACGGCCGAGCTCATCACCCTCCTCGCCTACGAGGCGACCCGCGGCGTGCGTGTCGAGGAGATCGAGATCGACACGCCCGTCACCCGCACGACCGGGCTCAAGATCAGCGAGCCGCGGCCGCTCGTCGTCCCGATCCTGCGCGCGGGCCTCGGCATGCTCGACGGCATGACGACGCTGCTGCCGACGGCCGAGGTCGGCTTCCTCGGCATGGCGCGCAACGAGGAGACCTTCGAGCCGTACACGTACGCCGAGCGTCTGCCCGACGACCTCAGCGACCGCCAGTGCTTCGTCCTCGACCCGATGCTCGCCACGGGCGGTTCGCTCGGCGCGGCGATCGACTTCCTCTTCGCGCGCGGCGCGCAGGACGTCACGGCGGTCTGCATCCTCGCAGCGCCCGAGGGTCTCGCGGCGATCGAGAAGCAGGTCGGCGACCGCGACGTCACCCTCGTCTTGGGCGCTCTCGACGAGCGCCTGAACGAGAAGGGCTACATCGTCCCCGGTCTCGGCGACGCCGGCGACCGCTTGTACGGCACGGTCTGACACCGCGCGGCCTATCGCGGGACCGCGACGGCCTCCGATGGGATGCCGGTGGCTCCGACGAGGCGGGCGAACGCGCTGAGCCGCGCGACGCCGTCGGGGGTGCGCGGCAGGTCGTCGAGCACGCCGGTGCCGTAGACGACGAACGCGGTGTGCATCGCGCGCGAGACCGCGACGTTGATGCGGTTCTGCAGCAGCAGGAACTCGAGCCCGCGTGGCGCATCCCGCCCCGACGAGGCGGCGAGCGAGACGATCACGACGGCCGCCTCCTGCCCCTGGAACCGGTCGACCGTGCCCACGCGGACGCCGGAGAACCCGGCGGCGGTGAGGACCTCCTCGACGAGCACCTGCTGCGCGTTGTACGGCGTCACGACGATGACGTCCTCCGGCCCGAGCGGGCGTGAGGTCGCGCCGTCGGTCCACGGAGTGCCGACGAGGTCGCGGACGATCCGCAGGACCTCGTCCGCCTCCTCTGGCGACTGCGTCGCGTTGCGGGTGTGCGCGAGCGGCACGGGCACGACCCCGGCGGGGACGCCGTCGAGGCGGCGGAGCGCCGTGTCGGGGTGCGCTTCGAGCTGCCCCTCGTAGGCCAACTGCGACACCGGCTCGGCGACCTCCGGACGCATCCGGCGGGTGCGGGCGAGGAAGTAACCGCGGTCGGCGGGGATCACCGCGTGGTCGTCCATCACCCAGCCGAGCGCCGACGTGTCGACCGGCTCGGGGTGGGTGCCCTGGCTGACCTGCGGCAACTGCTGCGGGTCGCCGAGCAGGAGCAGACGGCGAGCGGAGGCGGCGACGGCGATCGTGGAGGCGAGCGAGAACTGCCCCGCCTCGTCGATCACGAGCAGGTCGAGCGAGCGGCGGCCCACCCGTCCCGTGTGGGTCAGGTCCCACGCCGTGCCGCCCACGACGAAGCCGGCGGGCTGCGACCCGATGTAGGCCGCGAGCTGGTTCTTGGCGATCGCGGTGAACCGCTCGGCCCCCGTCGCCGCACCCTTGGGTGCCTTGGCGACCTGGGCCGCATCCAGCCCCGCCTCGACGATGCGATCGAGCATGTGCTCGACGACGTTGTGCGACTGCGCGACGACGCCGACCCGGAACCCGCGCTCGCGGACCAGTCGCGCCACGACGTGCGATCCGACATAGGTCTTGCCCGTGCCGGGCGGACCCTGCACGGCGAGGTAGCCGTCGTCGAGGCCGGCGAGCGCCGCCGCGATGTCGGCGACGTCGTCGCCCGTGCGCGGCAGCGGTGTCTCGCGCCGCGGCGGGCGACGCAGCAGGAGGTCGGTGGCGGGATCGGCGGGCAGCGCGGGAGCGGCGGCGAGGACCGCATCCGCCCACTCGTCGATCGCCGCCTGCTGACTGCCGGCGCGCGGCGGTGCGGGCGGTGTCAGGGCGACCGGGAGCTCCTGCCACGTGAAGCCCTGGAAGGCGTTCTCCTCGATCACGACGCCGTCGTCGAGGACGTCGACGACCGACACGGAGCGCGCGGCGTGTATCCACCGCGGGCTGGTCTCGATCGGGAACGGCGCCGGCAGCTCGTAGACGGTGTACGGGTTCTGCCCCACCGTCAGCCGGGTGCCGGGGGCGAACTCGCCGCGGATCTCGACGACCCGGCGGACGGCCGTGAGCCCCTCAGGACGGTGCCAGTCCGTCAGCACGCGGCACCGATCGCGGTCGACGACGACGACGTCGCGGGTGTCCTCCCAAACCGACACCGGTTCGCGCAGGCGGAGGAAGTGCGTGGCCCAGAAGGTCTTCGCCTCGCGCGGGTAGTAGTCGATGGCCGCCGCGCCGAGGCGCAGCGCCTGCGCGGTGGCCTCGTCCTCGGCATCCGCGGCGAACCGCGAGAGCGCCTCGGCGCGCGGCGACGGCTCGTACACCGCCTCGCCCGCCTCCGGCTCGCGGGAGGGCACGAGCTTCGCCTCGCGCGCGCGGTCGACGAGCCAGTCGCGCAGGCGCCGCGTCGACACGCAGTCGTACCGGTTGTAATCGGCGAGGTCGTCGAGGATGCGGCGGGCCGCCGCGTCGTCGCCGGCGTCCTGCAGCGCCCGCGCCTCGACGTAGCGGACGATCGAGTCGTCGCCGCGCTGCACGTCGCTCGTGCGGACCTCGTCGCCCATGTACAGCGGCTCGAGCTTCTTGATCGAGTACGAGCGCGACCCGACCCGCAGCGCGCGGCGCACGATCGGGTAGAGGTCGACGAAGACGCCGTCGCGCAGCAGCCGGTCGACGGCGGCCTCGCCCACACCGTGCCGAGCCGCCATCGCGAGCAGGTGCGTGGGCTCGTAGGGGGCGTAGTGGTAGATGTGCAGGCCCGGGTGGGCCCGCCGGCGGACGGCGACGAACTCGAGGAAGTCCTCGAGCGCCCGCTTCTCGTCGGCGAACGAGTGCGCCCAGAGCGCGGAGTACTGCTCGGTCTCGTCGACCCAGCCGAAGAGGTAGTCGATCCCCCACTGCATCGCCGCCCCTTCGGTGTAGAGCGGATCGCCCTCGAAGTCGAAGAACAGGTCGCCGTGGTCGGGTCGGGGAAGGGCGCCCAGCGCCTTCGGGAAGACGACGTCGAAGGTCGGGATCGCGGGGCCCGTCTGCGCGGGGGCGTCGTCGACGCCGCCGGCGGGGCTCTCGAGCTGCAGCCGCGCCTGGGTGCGCAGCCCCGAGAAGGTGTCCCACGACATCCGCGGCGGAGCCTCGCGGGAGGCGGCGAGCGCGTCGATCGTCGTGACGTCGGCAGCCCGCAGCCGGTCGCGCTGGACCGGCCGCATCCCCGCGACCAGCAGCAGGTCGCGGTGCGCGACGACCTCGAGGTCGCACGTCGCGCACCGTCCGCACGCCACGACGCGCAGGTCGCCCCGGTCGTCGCCCCACGGGATGGGCGACCCCGCGGACCCGGCGGCGACGTCGCGGTCGGCGATGAGGGCCCGGAGGCGGGCACGGCGCAGCCCGAACACCGGGAGGAGGTCGCGGACCGCGTGGGTCGACACGGTGCCGTCGCCCAGCAGCAGCTGCACCTCGTCGGCGCGGGGGACACCGAGCCGGTCGAGCTGATCCACGTATGCCGCCAGCTGCATGAGGGCGGTCACCCGGGCGTGCCGCGCGAGCTTCGTGTCCTGCACGATCCACCGGCCGTCGTCGGCACGCACGAGGAAGTCCGCGAATCCGACGAACTCCTCGGTCGAGAACGCCGCCTGGTAGACGACGTGCACGGCGGGGTCGGCGAGCGCCGCATCCGTCGCCGCGACCGCCGCGGCAAGGCCCGCGGCATCCGACGACCGTGTCTCGGGGATCTCGACCACCGCCCCGGTGTGCGCGGCACGGTACGCCTCGTACACGCGACGCTCGTGCTGCGTGCCCAGCCGGCCCGCCCGCTCGAGCGTGAGGTCCTCGGGGTCCTCGACCGCCGCGATCCGGCCGAGCTTCGCGTCGATCGCCCGCAGCCAGGCGAACTCGCACTCGGCCGCGGCCTTCAGGTCGCTCGCGCTCCAGACGATCCGGCCGTCGTGTTCGATGTATCGCATGATCCCCTCTCGGAATCGACACTATCCGCGGTCACCGACACGCCTCCCGCACGCGCACAAGCCCCCTGGCGGCCGACGGGCCACCTGACAGACTGGACGCGTGACCCAGGACCTGCCCTTCGAGAACCCGTACCGGCACGGGTACGCGCGCGTCGCGGCGTGCACGGTGCCGGTCGTCATCGCCGACCCCGCCGCGAACGCCGACGCGATCCTGGCGAGCGCGCGCGCCTGCCACGACGACGGCGTCGCGGTCGCCGTCTTCCCCGAGCTGGGCCTCACCGGATACGCGATCGAGGACCTCGTGATGCAGGACGTCGTCCTCGACGCGGTCCTCGTCGCGATCGAGCGGCTCGCCGCGGCATCCGCCGACCTCTCCCCCCTGCTCATCGTCGGCGCGCCCCTGCGGATCGAGAACCGGCTCTACAACTGCGCCGTCGTCATCCACCGGGGCCGGGTGCTCGGCGTCGCCCCCAAGTCCCACCTGCCCACCTACCGCGAGTTCTACGAGTCGCGCTGGTATGCGCGCGGCGATGACGCGCCCGCGACCGTGACCCTGGGGGGCGACGCGGTGCCGGTCGGCACCGACCTGCTGTTCGAGGCGACCGACGTGCCCGGGCTCGTCGTGCACGCGGAGATCTGCGAGGACTTCTGGGTGCCCGTGCCGCCGTCCTCGCACGCGGCCCTCGCCGGGGCGACCGTGCTCGCCAATCTCTCGGGCAGCCCGATCACGATCGCCCGTGCCGAGGACCGCCGCATCCTCGTGCAGTCGCAGTCCTTCCGGTGCCTGGCCGCCTACGTCTACGCCGCCGCCGGACAGGGCGAGTCGACCAACGACGTCTCGTGGGACGGGCAGACGATCATCTACGAGAACGGCACCCTCCTCGCTGAGACCGAGCGCTTCCCCGACGGTCCGCGTCGGGCCATCGCCGACGTCGACCTCGACCGGCTGCGCCAGGACCGGCTGCGCCAGGGCACCTTCGAAGACAACCTGCGCACGACCGGGGCGCAGGTGCGCCGCATCCCCTTCACCGTCGCCCCGTCGGCGTCGGTCGCGGGCCTGCGCCGCCCCCTGGACCGGTTCCCGTTCGTCCCCGACGACGCCGCCCGACTCGACCTCGACTGCTACGAGGCGTTCAACATCCAGGTGTCCGGCCTCGAGCAGCGCCTGCGGGCGATCGGACAGCCGAAGCCCGTCATCGGGGTCTCGGGCGGTCTCGACTCGACGCATGCGCTGCTCGTCACCGCCCGCGCGATGGACCGCATGGGACGTCCCCGCAGCGACATCCTCGCCTTCACGATGCCGGGCTTCGCGACCGGCGACCACACGAAGTCGAACGCGATCGCCCTCGCCGAGGCCATCGGCGCGACGATCGAGACGATCGACATCCGGCCGATGGCAACCGAGCTCCTGGCCGGCCTCGGACACCCCTTCGCGAAGGGCGAGCCGGTGTACGACGTGACGTTCGAGAACGTGCAGGCGGGCGCCCGTACCGACTTCCTGTTCCGCCTCGCGAACCAGCGCGGCGGCATCGTCATCGGCACCTCCGACCTCTCCGAGCTCGCCCTCGGGTGGGCGACCTACGGCGTCGGCGACCACATGGCGCACTACGGCGTCAACGCCGGCGTGCCGAAGACCCTCATCCAGCACCTCATCCGGTGGGTCATCGCGCACAGCGACGAATCCGGTACGACCCTCACCGACCGGGCGAAGGAGGTGCTGCAGGCGGTCCTCGACACCGAGATCAGCCCCGAGCTGGTGCCGGCGGACGCCGACGGCAAGGTGCAGTCGACAGAGAGCACGATCGGACCGTACGCGCTGCACGACTTCACCCTGTTCCACGTGCTGCGCTACGGGTTCCGCCCGTCGAAGATCGTGTTCCTGGCCGAGCAGGCCTGGGCGGACGCGGATGCCGGGGCGTGGCCGCCGGGCTTCCCCGAGGACGAGCGGTACGCCTTCGACCGCGAGACGATCGTGCGCTGGCTGCGGGTGTTCCTGCAGCGCTACTTCGGCTTCGCGCAGTTCAAGCGCAGCGCGGTGCCGAACGCGCCGAAGGTGTCGCCCGCGGGCTCGCTGTCGCCGCGCGGCGACTGGCGGGCGCCGTCCGACGGGAACGCCGCGGCCTGGCTCGCCGAGCTGGATGCCGCCTTCCCCCGCCCTTCGGACTGACCGCCGGATGGGATGATGGATCGGTGAAGCTCCTCGTCGCCGCTCTCGATTCCGAACTCGTCGCCTTCCCCGAGGAGCTCCCCGGCTTCGACCGACTCGTGACGGGCCCCGGCAAGCTGCAGGCGACGTACGCCCTGACGCGCGCGCTCGACCGGGCCGACTACGACGAGATCGTCGTCGTGGGGACGGCGGGTTCGGTGGATGCCGCCGCCGTCGGCGTGCACGATGTGACCACCGCACTGCAGCACGACGTGTCGGACGTCGACGGCATCGCCGGTCAGCACGTGTCGCTCCCGACGACGGTGTCGATCGCGGGGCGCGAGGGGACGACGATCGCCACGGGCGACCACTTCGTCGACGACGCCGACACGGTCGAGGCGATCCGCTCCCTCGGCGGCACGCTGGTCGACATGGAGGCCTACGCGTACATCTGGGTGGCGCAGCAGTTCGGCGTCCCGATCCGGGTGCTGAAGGCCGTGTCCGACAGCGCGCAGGACGACGCGATCACCGACTGGCGGGAGGCCGTCGCCGCGTGCAGCGTCCAGCTGCGCGAGCGCATCACCGAGCTCTACGGCGTCTGAGCCCGCGGTCGTCAGGCGTCGCGGCGCGCGAAGAGCGAGCGCAGCACGAAGAAGACGATGAGCGCGACGATCGCCACGACGACCAGCTTCGCCGCGAAGAAGACGAGCTTCAGCACGACGTCGACGACGATCCACGCGATGACGATCGCGACGATGACGCCCAGGACCGTCCAGATCATGCCCTTCTTCATGGTTCCAGCCTAGGGGACGTGGCGCTCATCCGGCGGCGGGGCTCAGCGCCTCCTGCCGCACGACGCTGGGGCCTTCCGGTGTCGCCTCGACGACGAGTTGAGCGGGGATCTGGTCCTTCATCGCCTCGACGTGGCTGATGACCCCCACGATCCGCCCGCCGGCGCGCAGCTCGTCGAGCGTGCGCATCGCGAGCTCGAGGGTCTCGGGGTCGAGCGAGCCGAACCCCTCGTCGATGAACAGGGTGTCGAGCCGGATGCCGCCGGCGCGCGAGGTGACCACCTCGGCGAGTCCCAGCGCGAGGGCGAGGGAGGCGAGGAAGGTCTCCCCGCCCGACAGCGACTGCGGCGAGCGGAGTCGACCGGTGTGCGCGTCGAGGACCTCGATGGACAGACCGGATGCCGCGCCCCGGGCCTGCTTGGCGTCGGAGTGCCGCAGCGTGTACCGGCCCGACGACATCTCGGCGAGCCGGAGGTTCGCGGCGGCGACGATCTCCTCGAGCTCCGCGGCCAGCACGAACGTCTCGAGGTCCATCTTCATCGTGTTCGGCGCGCGGCCCGCGACGGTGTCGGCCAGACGCGTGACCGCCGCGGCCTCCTCGGCCTGCCTCGCGACGGCACCGATGGCCGTCTCGATGCGCTGGAGGAGGTCGCGCAGCCCCGTCGCCACGCCCGCGGCATCGGCCTCGGCGGCGATGGCGGCGGTGCGCGCCTCGTCGGC
>NZ_JAMXSA010000033.1:0-32116 GCF_024124465.1 Microbacterium sp. CnD16-F | reverse complement strand
CGAAGGGCTCGCGGACAGGCAGGACGAGGTCGAGGCGGCCGGCGGAGCCGCCGCGCCGACGGCTCGCCGCGCGGGCGATGCCCGCGGTCGCGAGGGGCAGGTCGTCGACGGGGATGACGCGGTGGCTGCGGGCCGCGAACGGGCCGATGCGTCCCTCGTCGTCGACGTGCAGGCTGACCCGGGTGCGCCATCCCGTGCCGTCGGCGGATTCCTCGACGAGACGGTCGCCGCGCATCTGCGGGAGGGGCGGCTCGATCGTGACGGGAGCGGTGGACCCGGCGAAGCGGGACAGCGCGTCGCGAAGCACATCCGCCTTCAGTTCGCGCTGATGGGCGAGGGCGATGTGACCGAAGTCCGCACCGCCGGGCCGGGCGTCGGGAGGCATGCTGACATCGGCGGGCGCCCACACATGCGGACGGCGGTGGGGCGAGGCATCCAACACCTCCACCGTGTCGCCCCGCCAGAACGACGCCTTGCGCGTGTCGGTGAGGGCGACGCGCACCCGCTCGCCGGGGATCGCGTCCGAGACGAACACGACACGGTTCTCGTGCCGGGCGACGAACACACCGCCGTGCGCGACGGCGGTGATCTCGAGGTCGAGGAGGTCTCCCGGTTGCATGCTCCGATGCTGTCACACCGGGTCGCCGCGGACCGTCATCCACTCCCGCCCGCGCGGCTACCGTGGTCGGTATGCGCGTGTGCCTCGCCTCCACCTCCCCCGCCCGTCTGATGCTGCTGCGCCAGGTCGGCATCGAGCCGACCACCCGCTCACCGCAGGTCGACGAGGAGGCCGTGATCGCGGCGGTCGAGGCGGCGCAGGCCCGCACGCTGCCGTCGGAGGAACACGTGCTCCTCCTCGCCCGACGCAAGGCGGCCGACGTCGCGGCGACCGTCGCCGCGGAAGGTTTCGAGGGCCTCGTCGTCGGCGGCGACTCGATGTTCGAACTCGACGGCGAGATCCTCGGCAAGCCCTACACACCCGAGGCGGCGCGCGCCCGGTGGCAGTCCATGCGGGGCCGCACCGGCGTGCTCCACTCGGGGCACAGCGTGTTCCTCGTCTGCCCGGGCGCTGACCCCGTCGAGGCCCATGCGGTGGCCGCCGCGTCCGTGACCTTCGCGGCGGATGTGACGGATGCCGAGATCGACGCGTACGTGGCGACCGGTGAGCCCCTCCTGGTGGCGGGCGCCTTCACCGTCGACAGCCTCGGCGGCGCGTTCATCGAGCGGGTCGAGGGCGATCCGTCGACGGTGGTCGGGATGTCCCTGTCGACCCTGCGCCGACTGGTCCGCGAGCTCGGGGTCGAGTGGACGACGCTGTGGAACTCCGCGGGCGGCGGCGCGGCATCCGCTTAGTGGGATCCGCGACACGAAACCCACATGATCTTGTGCGAGTGATCCAAAGGAGCGGCCACCCTCGTGGGTAGGCTCGAAGCCATGCCTGAGAGCGTCACCACCGGAATCTCGAAAGTGCTGATCGCCAACCGAGGCGAGATCGCGGTGCGCATCATCCGCGCCGCACGCGACTCGGGGAAGTCGTCGGTGGCGGTCTACGCCGACCAGGACCGCGATGCGATGCACGCGCGGCTGGCTGATGAGGCGTACGGCCTCGGCGGCTCGACGAGCGCCGACACCTACCTCTCCATCGAGAAGATCCTCTCGGTCGCGCGCCGCTCGGGCGCCGACGCCGTCCACCCGGGCTACGGCTTCCTCGCCGAGAACGCCGACTTCGCCCGCGCCGTGATCGGCGCGGGGCTCGTCTGGATCGGCCCCTCCCCCGAGGCCATCGAGGCGCTCGGAGACAAGGTCACCGCCCGCCACGTCGCCGAGAAGGTCGGCGCCCCGCTCGCCCCGGGCACGCCGGGGCCGGTCGAGGGCGCCGACGAGGTCGTCGCCTTCGCGCGCGAGTTCGGCCTGCCCATCGCGATCAAGGCCGCGTACGGCGGCGGCGGACGCGGCCTCAAGGTCGCGCGCGAGTTCGACGAGGTCGAGGAGCTCTTCGAATCGGCGACCCGCGAGGCGATCGCGGCGTTCGGTCGCGGCGAGTGCTTCGTCGAGAAGTACCTCGACAAGCCGCGCCACGTCGAGACGCAGTGCCTCGCGGATGCCGCGGGCAACGTCGTCGTGGTCTCGACCCGCGACTGCTCGCTGCAGCGCCGGCACCAGAAGCTCGTCGAAGAGGCTCCCGCGCCGTTCCTCACCGCCGAGCAGAACGAGATCCTGTACGCCGCGTCGAAGGCCATCCTCAAGGAGGTCGGCTACGTCGGGGCCGGCACGTGCGAGTTCCTCATCGGCGCCGACGGGACGATCTCGTTCCTCGAAGTGAACACCCGTCTGCAGGTCGAGCACCCGGTCTCGGAGGAGGTCACCGGCATCGACCTCGTCCGTGAGCAATTCCGCATCGCCGAGGGCGGCACGCTCGACTACGCCGACCCCGAGCCGGTCGGGCACTCGTTCGAGTTCCGCATCAACGGCGAGGACCCGGGCCGCGGCTTCCTGCCCGCCCCCGGCGACATCCACGTGTTCAAGACCTTCGGCGGACCGGGCGTGCGCCTGGACTCCGGCGTCACCGCCGGCGACAGCGTCTCGGGCGCCTTCGACTCACTCCTGGGCAAGCTCATCGTCACAGGACGCACGCGCGAAGAGGCCCTCGAGCGGTCGCGCCGCGCCCTCGACGAGTTCGAGGTGGCCGGGATGCCGACGGTGCTGCCCTTCCACCGGAAGGTCGTCCGCGACCCCGCCTTCACGGCCGAGGACGGCACGTTCGGCGTCTTCACCCGCTGGATCGAGACCGAGTTCCACAACGACATCCCCGCATGGGACGGCGAGGCGGGTCCCGCCGCCGAACCCGAGGGCCGCCACACCGTCGTCGTGGAGGTGTCGGGCAAGCGCCTCGAGGTGAGCCTGCCGGACCGCCTGACCCACGCACCCGCCGCCGTCGGACGCCCCGTCGCCGTGCCCCCGTCGCGTCGTTCGCACGCCGCGAGTGCCGTCTCGGGCGCGAGCGGCGACGCCGTCGCGTCGCCCATGCAGGCCACCGTCGTCAAGATCGCCGTCGAGGAGGGGCAGCAGGTCGTCAAGGGCGACCTCGTCGTCGTCCTCGAGGCGATGAAGATGGAGCAGCCCATCCAGGCGCACAAGGACGGCGTGGTCGGTGCGATCAACGCGCAGGCCGGCACGACCGTGTCGGCAGGGCATCAGCTGCTCACGATCTCCTGATCCGGTCGGGCGGAACGGAGCGCCCCTAGGGTGTGGGCATGAGGACTCTGCGTGCGCCGGTGACGACGTGACCGCCGACGTCACGGTGAACGTGATGACCGCGGACGGCGGGCAGTCGACGATCACGAATCAGATCGTCTGCGACACCGAGCCGCACCGCATCCCGTTCGATGGCACGTCGGCGCGGGCCGTCTCGGCGTCGGGGACCGCGCCGGTGCCGACCTACCTGTATGTGACCGCGATCGCCGTCGGCTGAGGCGCGCGGATCAGCTGTAGGTGTCCTCGTCCCGGGCGACCTGGTGCATCGCGCGGGTCGCGTCGGTGATGCTGCCCGCGAGCGACGGGAACACCGCGAACACGCGGGAGAGCTGGTCGACCGTGAGGCGCCGCTCGACGGCGATGGCGATCGGGTAGATCAGCTCGGAGGCGCGCGGGGCGACGATGACGCCGCCGATGACGGTGCCCGACCCCTCGCGGGCGATGATCTTCACGAACCCGTCCTTGACGCCCATCATCTTCGCGCGCGCGTTGGCGGCCAGCGGGAGCTTGTGGACCGTGCCGTTGACCGCGCCGGACTCGATGTCGCGCTCCTGGCGTCCGACGGTGGCGATCTCGGGCGCCGTGAAGATGTTCGCCGTGACGCGGTGTTTCTCGAGCGGGATGACGGTGTCGCCGAGCGCATGGAAGACGGCCATGCGTCCCTGCATGGCGGCAACTGACGCGAGCGGGAGGAACGTCGTGCAGTCGCCCGCGGCGTAGATGTTCGGCACCGACGTGCGCGCGACGCGGTTGACCTGGATGTGACCCGAGCCGGTGAGCTGGACCCCGGCATCCTCCAGTCCGATGTCGGCGGTGTTCGGGATGGATCCGACGGCCATGAGGCAGTGGCTGCCCTCGACGGTGCGGCCGTCGGACAGCGTCGCGACCACGCCGTCCTTCGTGCGCTCCACCTTCTCGGCGCGGGACTTCGACAGCACCTCCATGCCGCCGCGGGTGAAGACCTTCTCGATGACGGCCGCCGCGTCGGAGTCCTCACCGGGGAGGACCTGGTCGCGGCTCGAGATCAGCGTCACCTTCGACCCGAGGTTCATGTAGGCGCCGGCGAACTCCGCGCCGGTGACGCCGGATCCCACGACGATCAGGTGCTCGGGCAGCGACGACATGTTGTAGAGCTGCGTCCAGGTCAGGATGCGCTCCCCGTCGGGCTTCGCGCTGTCGAGCTCGCGCGGCGAGGCGCCCACCGAGACCACGAGCGTGTCGGCTTCGATCCGGTCGAAGTCGGTGCCGCCGGGGCCGGTCGAGACGACGACGGCGTGCGTCCCGTCGAGGCGGCCGTGGCCGGAGATGATGCGGACCCCGGCATCCACCAGCTGCGCGCGCTGGTCGTCGGACTGCTGACGCGCCAGGGACAGGAGCCGCTTGTTGACCGCCCCGAGGTTGATGGCGATCTCGGGCTTGAGCGGCTTGCCGCTGTCGCCCCGGGCGAACAGCTGCACCCCGAGATCGGAGGCGCCGCGGATGGCGACGGCGGCGTCGGCGGTGGCGATGAGGGTCTTGGAGGGGACGACATCGGTGATGACAGCGGATCCCCCGATGCCTGCGCGCTCGACGAGCGTCACCTCGGCGCCCAGCTGGGCCGCTGCGAGAGCCGCCTCGTATCCGCCGGGGCCGCCGCCGATGATCGCGACGCTCTGGGTGGTCTCGAAGCTCACAGACATGCGCACCATTCTTCCAGTCCGCAGGGTCCCCGTGCGCCGCGACGCGATGCGCGCCGTGTGGCCGAGCCGTCCCCGGGTTCCTAGAGTGGGAGCATGCACGAGGAGACCCACCCGCTCGACGACCCCACCGCCGACCCGTTCGAGGTCGCACGGACCGCCGCCGACGACATCGCCCGCCTCACCGGCGTCGACCACCACGACGTCGCCCTGACGCTCGGGAGCGGCTGGGGCAAGGCCGCCGAGCTCATCGGCGAGACCACGGCGACCCTGGCCGCGACCGATGTCACCGGGTTCAGCAAGCCCGCCCTCGAAGGGCACGTCGGATCGATCCGCAGCATCCTCACCCCGCACGGCAAGCGCGTGCTCGTGATCGGCGCGCGCACGCACTACTACGAGGGGCACGGCGTGCGTCGTGTCGTGCACAGTGTGCGCACGGCCGCCGCGACCGGCGCGAAGACGATGGTCCTCACCAACGGCGCGGGCGGCATCAAGACGTCGTGGACGCCGGGGCAGCCCGTGCTCATCAGCGACCACATCAACCTGACGGCCGACTCCCCCCTCGAGGGCGCGACCTTTATCGACCTCACCGACCTCTACTCGCGGCGCTTGCGCGACCTCGCCCGCACCGTTGACCCGTCGCTCGACGAAGGCGTGTACTGCCAGTTCCGCGGACCGCACTACGAGACCCCCGCCGAGGTGCAGATGGCCAAGGCGATCGGCGGGCACATCGTCGGCATGTCGACGGCCCTCGAGGCGATCGCCGCGCGCCAGGCGGGCATGGAGATCCTGGGCTTCTCGCTCATCACGAACCTCGCCGCCGGCATCCAGACCACCCCGCTGAGCCACCAGGAGGTCATCGAGGCGGGCCGCGAGGCCGAGCCGGTCATCTCCGACCTGCTCGCCCGCGTGATCGGCGTCCTGTGAGCGAGGGCGTCCTCGACGTCGCCCGCGGGTGGCTCGCGCAGGACCCCGACCCGCAGACGAGCGACGAGCTGCGGGCGCTGATCGAGCGGGCCGAGGCCGGTGACGCGGCGGCGCTCGACGACCTGCACGACCGGTTCGACACGCGGCTGGCCTTCGGGACCGCGGGGCTGCGCGGGGCCCTGGGCGCCGGGTCGAACCGCATGAACCGCGTCCTGGTCGGACAGGCGGCCGCCGGGTTCGCCGCGTACCTGCACGAGCGCGCGACCGACGAGATCCCGTCGGTCGTCGTCGGCTACGACGGTCGTCGCAACTCCGACGTGTTCGCTCGTGACAGCGCGGAGATCTTCGCCGGCGCGGGCCTGCGCGCCATCCTCCTTCCCCGCCTGCTGCCGACACCGGTGCTCGCGTTCGCCGTCCGGCACCTGGGCGCCTCCGCCGGGGTCATGGTGACGGCATCCCACAACCCGCCGGACGACAACGGCTACAAGGTGTACCTCGGCGGTGCCGATCACGGCGCCCAGATCGTCTCACCGGCGGATGCCGAGATCGCGGCGCATATCGACGAGGTCGCCGCCCGGGCGGACCTCGGCGCGATCCCCCGCTCGGCGGACTACGAGACCGCCGGCGAGGACGTCGTGGACGCCTACGTGCGCGCCACGGCGCTCGTCGCCCCCGCCCCTGCCGGTGCGGCCGGCTTGAACTGGGTCTACACCGCGATGCACGGCGTGGGTCACGAGACCCTTTCGCGCATCCTCGAGACCGCGGGGTACCCGGCGCCGACGGTGGTCGCCGACCAGATCGAGCCCGACGGGCGGTTCCCGACGGTCGCCTTCCCCAACCCGGAAGAGCCCGGCGCGATGGACCTCTCGTTCGAGGCGGCCCGCGCCGCCGGCGCGGAGCTGATCCTCGCCAACGATCCCGACGCCGACCGGCTCGCCGTCGCGATCCCGGATGCCGCCGCCCCCGGCGGCTGGCGTCGGCTCACCGGCAACGAGGTCGGGCTGCTCCTCGGCTGGCGCGCCGCGCGCACCGCGACGGCGGGCACCCTCGCGTGCTCGATCGTCTCGTCGCCCGGCCTGCAGGCGATCGCCGAGCACTACGGCCTCGACTTCGCCGCCACGCTGACCGGCTTCAAGTGGATCTCGCGCGCCCCCGGCCTCGTCTACGGCTTCGAGGAGGCGCTCGGCTACCTCGTGAACCCCGACACCGTGCGCGACAAGGACGGCATCTCGGCCGCGGTCGCCGTGCTGGGCCTCGTCGCCGAGGCGCGCGAGGAGGGCCGGACGCTCGGCGACCTGCTCGACGAGTCGGCCGCGACCTTCGGGCACTTCGCGAGCGGGCAGGTGTCCCTCCGCGTCGACGACGTGTCGGTGATCGGGCGCATCATGAGCGCGCTGCGGGCGGCGCCCCCGGCATCCGTCGGTACGGTCGCCGTCGAGCGCATCGAGGACCTGCTCACCGCTCCCGAGGGCTCGCCGCGCGGCGACGTACTGCGGGTGTGGCTGACCGACGGATCGCGCGTCATCGTGCGCCCGAGCGGGACCGAACCGAAGCTCAAGGCCTATCTCGACGTCCGCGGCGACTCGGCGGAGGATGCGGCGGCCCGGCTGGCGGCGGTGGACGCCGGCGTCCGGGAGATCCTCGCCGCGGCGCAGGCGTGATGGCGGCGCAGAGGTGACGGCGACTCCGCTCACGGAGCCGGTCGTCCTGAGCCGCGGTCGCGTGCACCTGGTCCCGCTCGATGCCGCGCACGCCGACGACCTCGCGGCGGCCCGCGAGGGCCTCGAGTACGCCTGGTACACCGCCATCCCGGCATCCGTCCCCGACGAGATCAGCTGGCGGCGTGCCGAGCACGCAGCCGGGCGGATGAACCCGTTCGCGGTCCTCGTCGACGGCACCCCGAGCGGGATGACGACCTTCTGCGGCATCGACGAGGTCAACCGCCGGGTCGAGATCGGCTACACGTGGTTGTCGCCGAGCGTGCAGCGGACCGACGTCAACACGACCGCGAAGCTGCTGCTGCTCGGGCACGCGTTCGAGGCGTGCGAAGCGATCGCGGTGGAGTTCCGCACGTCCTGGCACAACCGGCAGTCGCAGGCCGCGATCGAACGGCTCGGCGCGCGCCGAGACGGCGTCCTGCGCAACCACCGCATCAGCCCCGACGGCACGCTGCGCGATACCGTCGTGTACTCGATCCTCCCCCACGAGTGGCCCGGGGTGAAGATGGGGCTCGAGGCGCGCCTGGCGCGCTGATCAGCCGTCGACGACGGCGACGAGCTCGTCGAGGAACGCGGCGAACGTCGTGCCGCGGCGCAGGATCCGCTGCACGCTGTCGCGTTCGCTGAACACCTCGACGAGCTGCTCGAACACCGTCTGGAAGGCCTCGCGGTCGGACTCCGAGAACGCGACCATCGTCACGACCTGCACCCGTCCGTCGCCCCAACGGATCGACGGGTCGGCCAGGCCCACGGCGATCGCGGTGCGGGTCGCGGTCATCCCGATGGCGTGCGGGACGGCGAGCGCATCGGTGAAAGCCGTCGAGGAGATGCGCTCCCGCTCGAGCGTGCGGGTGACGTAGTCCTCGGTGATGACGCCCTGGGCCGCCAGCAGTCCGCCGAGCCCGCGGATCACGGTCTCCTCGTCCGCATCGGCGGGCAGGCGGGGCACGAAGGCCTCGGCGGAGAAGTACCGCTCGAGCTCCGCGCGCAGGCCCGCCAAGCGTCGCGCGCGGCGGGCGCGGGCCGCCGCGCCCTGGACGCGCTCGACGTCGGGTTCGGTGAGGAAGGGCTGCACCCGGACGATGCGGTCGGACGGCGCGGGCGGATCGATCGTCGTGAGGACGAGATCCGTGTCGAGCCCCGCCCAGTCGGGGTCGACGCGCGTCTCGACGGCGACGACCCCGATCTCGCGACCGAGCGCGCGGTCGATGCTCGCTCGCAGCAGCTCGTGCATCTCGTAGTACCCCGGGCACACGAGCGTCGCCGTCAGCAGACGAGCCGACTGGCGGGACCGCTCGAGCCGGCCGCCGACGTGCATCGCGATGTAGGCGATCTCGTCCTCGTACAGAGGTGCGCCGACGACGTCGCGCAGCTGCTCGGCGATGAAGACGGCGACCTCGAAGATCATCGGGTAGCTGGACTTGAGCGAACGGGTGAGCGCGTTGCGCGACCAGGCCTGGTCCTGCGCGCGCTGACGCAGGTTCTGGACGTGGAGGGCGAGGCGCAGGATGAAGTCGTCGTGATCGATGTCGACGAGGAACTCGGATGCCGCCTGCGCGACGATCCCGCGCACGGCGGTCTCGACGTCCGCATCGAGCCGGCCCCGGATGACGGTGTCGGGTTCGGCCGCGCCCGGCGCCACGACGCGGGTCTGCACGAGCGCGGCGAGGTGGTCGCGGTCACCGTCGCCCAGGCGGACGCCGAGGTGCGCGACGGCGAGGCGATCGAGCAGGTCGGCGATCCGCGCACGCGCGGGCGCGTCGTCGACCGGAGGGCCGTCGAGTCCGCGTCCGCGCCCCACCCGGTCGGCGGCGATCGCGATGTGCATCATGACGTCGCCGATGCCGAACTCGTTGACGAGGTATCCCAGGTCGCCGAGGCCCGCGACCAGGTCGTCCTTGAACGCCCCGAGCGCCGACGTCTCGGCGGTGCTCTCGCCGAGGGCGCGCCGCAGGGCGCGCAGGTCGAAGGCGCCCTGCTCCATCTCGTCGTGCGCCAGTCGGCTGAGCAGGCGCCGCTGGGCCATCTCCGTCCCCACCAACCGCACGCGCTCAGCGGAGCGCTCGAGGGTCAGCTGCGTGCCGCTCAGCAGCGCGCGCACGCGTCCGAGATCGGCTTCGAGGGTGGCGTCGCTCACATGGAAGCGCTGCGCCGCGGCGTACACGTCGATGCCGTCCGGCGCATCGAGGATGTCGCGGACGAGCCGGTGCAACCGGTCGCGAGGAGTCTCCTCGGATGCCGGCTGCAGCGCCCCCGCCGCTCCGGCACCCGCGCGGTAGCCGGACGGACCTGACTCGACGGCGTCGCCGCCGGGCACCCGCGCGTTGAGGGCGGCCACGTACGAACGGATGCTGCGGGGCGTCACCCCGACGAGGTCGGCGAGCTCGCCGGCCGTACGCCACCCGGCATCCCTCGCCAGGAGCGCCATGACGCGATCCTGCCTCGTCCGACTCACGGGTCCAGTCAACCATCCGCCGGACCACCGGGGTTTCCTCCCCCGCGGAAGAAGGCCTGGTTGTCGCTTCCTGGGAGTCGGATGAGAATTGCGGGGAGACAAGGAGGCGGATCGATGAAGATCCTCGTCGTCTGCGGCGCCGGCGCGTCGAGCACGTTCGTCGCCCAGCGTCTGCGGCAGGCCGCACAGCGCGAAGGCAGGGAACTGCTCGTCCACGCGGGTGTCCCCGGCATGGTCGCCACGGGGACGGATGCCGGCGACGTGGTGCTCGTGGGTCCGCATCTTGCCTCCGCCCTCCCCGACATCGAGCGGGATGCCGCCACCCGACAGGCGCGTGTCGTTCTGCTCCCGGAGGACGTCTTCGACGATCGTGACGGAACCCGCACGCTCGCCCTCGTCACCACCGCGACCGCCGCCGACCGCATCGAAAGGACCCCGCGATGAGCGCACCGGCCAGCCGGACGGTGAGGATCGGTTCCTCCCACGGCCTGCACGCCCGCCCCGCGAAGCTCTTCGCGCAGGCGGCGAAGGATGCCGGCATCCCGGTCACCATCTCGAAGGGGGCCGGCGGCGCGGTCAACGCGGCGAGCATCCTGAGCGTCATCTCGCTCGGCGCGGAGAGCGGCGATTACGTCACGCTCACCGCGGACGGGCCGGGCGCGGAGGACGTCCTCGACACCCTGACCGAACTTCTGACCACCGACCACGACGCCTGAGGGACACATGACTGAGCTTCGAGGAGTAGGAATCGGCCTGGGCGTGAGCCACGGCCCCGTCGCACGGATGGCCGAGCCGCTGCCCGCGCCGAAGGATGAGAAGAGCACGCTCAGCGCCGAGGAGGAGAAGGCCCGCGTCGCCGCGGCGATCGAGGCGGTCGCCCGCGAGCTCGAGCAGCGCGGCGCCACCGCCGGCGGAGCCGCGCAGGAGGTGCTCGAGGCGCAGGCCATGATGGCCGAGGACCCCGCCCTCGAGGACGAGGTCGCCACCCGTCTCGCCGCCGGCGCGACCGGCGAGTTCGCCGTCTTCGACGCGTTCGCCTCGTTCCGTGACTCCCTCGCCGCCATGGGCGGCTACCTCGGCGAGCGCGCCGCGGACCTCGACGACGTCGCGCAGCGGGTCATCGCCCACCTGCGCGGGGTGCCGGCACCGGGCGTGCCCGACCCCGGGCATCCGTTCGTCCTCGTCGCGAAGGACCTCGCTCCGGCCGACACCGCCCTGCTGGACCTCGACAAAGTGCTCGCCCTCGTCACGACCGAAGGCGGCCCGACCTCGCACACGGCGATCCTCGCGCGCGAGAAGTCGATCGTCGCCGTCGTCGGCGTGCACAGCGCCTCGGGGCTGACCGAGGGCGAGACGGTGATCGTGGACGCCGCCGCCGGCATCGTCACGACCCGGCCCACCGACGACGAGATCGCGCAGGCCGAGCGCCGCGAGGCCGACCGCGCCGCCGCCGCGGACGCGCCGATCACGCCCGGCGCGCTGGCGGACGGCACGACGGTGCCGCTGCTCGCGAACCTCGGCAAGCCCGCCGACGCCGCCAAGGCCGTCGAGCTGGGCGCAGAGGGTGTCGGGCTCTTCCGCACCGAGTTCCTCTTCCTCAGCTCGTCGCAGGCTCCCACCGTCGAGGAGCAGACGACGGCGTACACCGAGCTGCTGCAGGCGTTCCCTGGCAAGAAGGTGGTCGTCCGCGCCCTGGATGCCGGCGCCGACAAGCCGCTCGCCTTCCTCAACGACGCGCACGAGGAGAACCCGGCCCTCGGTCTCCGCGGGCTCCGCGCACTGCGCGCGAGCGAGGACATCCTGCGCGAGCAGCTGACCGCCCTTGCGAACGCGGATGCCGCCACCGACGCCGACCTGTGGGTCATGGCCCCCATGGTGTCGACCGTCGAGGAGACGGAGTACTTCGTCACCCTCGCGAAGGAGTACGGCATCAAGACGGCCGGTGTCATGGTCGAGGTCCCCTCGTCGGCCCTCCTCGCCGACCGGGTGCTCGCCCACGCCGACTTCGCCTCGATCGGCACCAACGACCTCACCCAGTACACGCTCGCGGCCGACCGCCTGCTCGGTTCGGTCGCCTCGTTCCAGGACCCGTGGCATCCCGCCGTCCTGCAGCTGGTGAAGCTCACCGGCGACGGCGGCCGTGTCCACGGCAAGCCGGTCGGCATCTGCGGCGAGGCCGCCGCCGACCCGCTGCTCGCGGTCGTCCTCGTCGGCCTCGGCGCGACGACGCTCTCCATGGCACCGACGGCGCTCGCGGATGTGCGCGCCACTCTCTTGCACCACAGCCTCGACGACGCGAAGCGCATCGCCGAAGCAGCCCTCGCCGCATCCGATGCGGCATCCGCCCGAGCCGCGGCCCAGGAAGCCGCAGCACAGCACACCGCCGCATGACCCGCGGCACACCAAAGGAGAACCAGCACATGTCAACGGCGACAACAGCCACCCGCGCACCGAGCCGCGCACGCGTCGGTGTGCAGCGATTCGGGACGTTCCTGTCCGGCATGATCATGCCGAACATCGCAGCGTTCATCGCATGGGGTTTCATCACCATGCTCTTCATCCCCGACGGCTTCTTCGGCGCCCGCAGCCCGTTCGGCTGGCACTGGTTCCCGGTCGCCGAGATCCTCGGCGGCGGCGGAGATGTGGCCCAGATCGGGTGGCAGGGTGCCCGCACCGCGCTCACCGAAGGTGACGCCGGGACCTACACCGGGTACATCGGCCTCGTCGGCGCGATGGTGACGTACCTCCTGCCGCTGCTCATCGCCAACACGGCAGGTCGCATGGTCTACGACGCCCGCGGTGGCGTCGTGGCGACGATCGCGGTCATGGGTGTCATCGTCGGCACCGACATCCCGATGTTCCTCGGCGCGATGATCATGGGTCCGCTGGCGGCCTGGATCACCAAGCAGATGGACAAGCTGTGGGACGGCAAGATCAAGCCCGGCTTCGAGATGCTCGTCAACAACTTCTCCGCCGGCATCCTCGGCATGATCCTCGCGATCATCGGGTTCTTCGCGTTCGGCCCGATCATGCTCGGCGTCAGCGCGTTCCTCGGCGGCATCGTCGACTGGCTCGTCTCGCTCAGCCTGCTCCCGCTGCTGTCGATCTTCGTCGAACCCGCGAAGGTGCTCTTCCTCAACAACGCCATCAACCACGGCGTGTTCACCCCGCTGGCCCTGCAGCAGGTGGAGGACACCGGCAAGTCGATCCTGTTCCTCATCGAGGCCAACCCCGGCCCCGGCCTGGGCCTGCTGATGGCCTTCACCTTCTTCGGTGTCGGTCAGGCCAAGGCATCCGCCCCCGGTGCGGCGATCATCCAGTTCCTCGGTGGCATCCACGAGATCTACTTCCCGTACGCCCTGAGCAAGCCGGCTACGATCCTCGCCCTCATCGCGGGTGGTGCGAGCGGCGTGACCGTCAACATGCTCTTCAACGGCGGACTCCAGTTCCCGGCCGCTCCCGGCAGCATCATCGCGGTCACCGCGGCCGCGGTCGGCGCGGGTGTGCCGAACCTGCTCGTCGTGTACCTCTCGGTGATCGTCGCGGCCGTCGTGACGTTCCTCATCACCGCGGTCATCCTGCGGGCCTCCCGCAAGCGGGACCTCGCCGCCGAGGGCGACACGTTCGGCGCCGCGATCGCGCAGACCGAGGCGAACAAGGGGAAGTCGTCCTCGGCGATGGACGCGCTCCGCGGCTCCGGCACGGCGGCGGCTGCGGCATCCGCTCCGGCCGGCACGGCCGTGGCCGACCGCGAGATCTCGAACATCGTGTTCGCGTGCGACGCCGGCATGGGGTCGTCCGCCATGGGTGCGAGCGTCCTCCGCAACAAGTTCAAGAAGGCGGGCGTCGAGGGCGTCACGGTCACCAACAAGGCGATCGCCAACCTCGACCCGTCCGCCGACCTGGTCATCACCCAGGCACAGTTGACCGATCGTGCCCGCGGGGTCACCCCCGGCTCGGTGCACGTCTCGGTCGACAACTTCATGAACTCGCCGAAGTACGACGAGGTCGTGGAGATGGTGCGCCGCCAGCGCGGCGACGCCTGATGCGGTCCGCTGCGGGGTCGGAGACAATGGTCCCGGCCCCGCAGCGCTTTTTTCCCACACACAGTCCCCAGAAGGAGAAAGTCATGGCTCGCGACGTCCTCACCCTCGGTCAGATCCGCATCCACTCCGGCTCCGTCAGCCAGGAGCAGGCGATGAAGGAGGCGGCCGACATCCTCGAGGCCGCCGGCGCCGTCACCGGCGCCTACTTCGACGCCATGCAGCAGCGCGAGGTCGCGGTCTCGACCTACATGGGCAACGAACTCGCCATCCCCCACGGGACGAACGAGACGAAGGATGCGATCCTCGACTCGGCGCTCTCCTTCGTCCGCTACGACGGCGGCGTCGACTGGGGCGGCGAGCACGTCACGTTCGTCGTCGGCATCGCCGGCAAGGGTGACGAGCACCTCGAGATCCTGTCGCAGATCGCCCTGCTGTTCTCCGAGGACGACGAGGTCGCGAAGCTGAAGGCCGCGCAGACCCCCGAGGAGCTCTACCAGCTGCTCTCGACGGTGAACAACGCATGAAAGCCGTCCACTTCGGCGCCGGCAACATCGGTCGCGGCTTCGTCGGACTGCTCCTGCACGAGGGCGGGTACGACCTCGTCTTCTCCGACGTCGCCCCCACCCTCGTCGAGACGATCAACGCGGCATCCGCCTACACCGTCCACGAGGTCGGACCGGGCGGCGGCGACAAGACCGTCACCGGTTTCCGCGCCCTCGACAGCCGCGCCGACCCCGACGCGGTCGCCGACGAGATCGCGACGGCGGACGTCGTGACGACGGCGGTCGGGCCCAACATCCTGCCCTTCGTCGCGCCGCACATCCTCGAAGGACTCGCCCATCGAGCGGCGGACGCGAAGCCCCTACAGGTCATGGCGTGCGAGAACGCGATCGGCGCGACCGACACCCTCCGCGCCGAGATCGAGAAGCTCGCCGGCGATGCCTGGGGCGACCTCCAGGCCCGCGCGGTCTTCGCGAACACCGCCGTCGACCGCATCGTCCCGGGCCAGCCCGAGGGCGCCGGCGTCGACGTCACCGTCGAGCCGTTCTTCGAGTGGGCGATCGAGCGCGGTCCCTTCGGCGACGACCTGCCGAACATCCCCGGCGCGCACTTCGTCGACGACCTCGCTCCCTACATCGAGCGCAAGCTCTTCACGGTCAACACCGGCCACGCTGCGACCGCCTACTTCGGGTACGTCGCCGGGATCACGCGCATCTCGGACGCCCTCGCCGACCCCGGCATCCGCACCAAGGTCGAGCGGGCCCTCGAGGAGACGTCCGCCTTCCTGTCGGCCGCCCACGGCCTCGATGCCGGCGAACTGGCCGACTACCGCGCGACCATTCTCGACCGGTTCTCGAACGAGGCGCTCCCCGACACCGTCCAGCGCGTCGGCCGGCAGCCGCTGCGCAAGCTCTCGCGCCACGAACGCTTCATCGGACCGGCAGCTGCTGCCGCCGAGCGCGGACTCCCGGTGGACGGTCTCGTCGCCGCGATCGCCGCCGCTCTGCGCTTCGAGGACGCCGCGGATCCGCAAGCGGTCGAGTTGCAGGAGCGCATCCGGACCGAGGATGCCGCGGCCTTCACCACCTCCATCACGGGCCTCGACGCGGAGCATCCGCTCTTCGCGCGCGTGCTCGAGCAGGTCGCGCAGCGGCAGACCGAGCTCGGCGTCTACCGCGCGTGAGCGCGGCGAAGCGGCCCCGGTCGCGCGCACGGCGCGTCGTCACGATCGTCGCGCTGTCGCTGGCGGGGCTGCTCGTCGCCGGCGTCGTGGGCATCGTGGTCTGGAGCCAGGTCGGGGTGATGGATGCCGAGGCCGACCCGCTCGCCTCGGTCCGCGAGGACGACCGGATCGTCGTCGCCGACACCGGCGGGAACGTCGTGATGTCGCCGGCGTCCGGCGAGAGCACGGTCGGTCTCGTCTTCATCCCGGGAGCCAAGGTCCAGGCCGAGGCCTACGAGGCGAAGCTGTCGGGTCTCGTCGCCGAAGACGGGATGACGGTCGTCATCACCCGTCCCTGGCTGAACCTCGCGTTCTTCGACCCGCGGCCGCTGTCGGACTTCACGTCCGCCGCACCGGATGTGGACGCCTGGCTCGTGGGCGGCCACTCCCTGGGCGGCGTGCGCGCGTGCCAGCTCGGACCGGATGCCGACGGGCTCGTCCTCTTCGGCTCGTACTGCGCGAACGACCTGTCGGATTCCGGCCTGCCGGTGCTGAGCATCTCCGGCGCGGAAGACGGCCTGTCGACGCCCGAGAAGATCCAGGACGCCCGCGGGATGCTGCCCGCCGACGCCGCGTTCGTGGAGATCGCGGGAGCCGTGCACGCCTCCTTCGGGGACTACGGCCCCCAGGCCGGTGACGGCACCCCCACGATCGACGACGCCGACATGACGGCCGAGATCACGGCATCCGTCGCGGAGCTCCTCCCCCGCCTCTGAGCGCCGCCGAGGTCCCACTCCGGCCGGGTAGCCGCACGCCCGGCGACAGCCGCGGAACCGGCCCTCACCGGGCCTCCGGCCACAGCCGCGGAAAAACTCTCGTCTCCACTTCCGACTGCCGCCCCACTCCGACCTTTCCGCGAGCTCCAACCGCGGAGAAATCTCCTTCGGCCCCGTCGATCGCGGACCTGAGCGGCCGCCCGGCGACAAGACTCCTCGGATAGCGCAACACGGCCAATTCCGCGCGGGGCGCAGGCAACCCGGTCCGGGCCCAGAACTCCGCGCACAGGGTCGACGCCGGCTCCTCCCCGGACGCGGAATCGAGGCGCTGCTCCCCAGGTCGGTCCCGCCGCGACAAGCGTCTCCGCCGGAACCGTCACCCTGGGGCGCATGTCTGCTCACACACTCCCCACCCACGCCCTTTCTCGGCGGGAGCTCCGCGACGCCGGGATGCGACGACGCGATATCGACGACGCCGTGGCCGCCGGCCGACTCGTACGCGTACGTCGGGACCGTTACCTCCCGGGGAACGCGCATCCCGACCTGATTCGCGCTGCTCGATCGGGTGACCGCCTGGACTGCGTATCGCTGCTGCGGACGCTCGGCGTGTACGTCCTCTCGGATACGCGATTGCACGTCCAGGTGACGCCGCACCGCAGCAGCCTCGCGCCGGCTGAGCCCGACGTCGTCCGACACTGGCGGCCCGCATCGCTGCCGACAAGCGCGACGGCCGTCGACATCGTCAGCGCGGTCGTGGCTGCCGTCCGGTGCCAGGAACCTCGAGCCGCCGTCGCGACCCTCGACAGCGCCTGGCACCTGGGTCTCATCGACGAGACCGCCATCGCGGAGGCCTTCCGCCGGCTCCCCCAGAGGCATCGCAGCCTCAGATCCCTCATGGACCCATCGGCAGAGTCCGGACCGGAGACCCTGATGCGACTGATCCTCCGCTCGCTGGGTTGCCGATTCGAGACGCAGGTCAGGATCCCGACCGTCGGGCGGGTCGACTTCGTCGTGGAGGGATGGCTGATCATCGAATGCGACAGCCGCGCCCACCACGAGGGGTGGGAGGCGCAGAAGCGCGACCGCAGACGGGACCTCGCGGCCGCCGCGCTCGGCTACGCCACGGTGCGCCCGCTCGCGGAGGACATCCAGTACCACCGTGATCGCGTCCGAACGTCGATCAGTTGTGCCCTCGCCCGGCACTGACCGCGGAGAATCGGAGGGTGCGTCACCGCTCCGGACCGAATTGCGGGCCAGGACCCGGAGAACTCCGCGGATAGTGCCGGTGAGCCGGCGCGCCGGTGCAGCAGCCGTCAGGCCGAGAAGCCCTCGCCGATGAGCTCGATGAGCTCCTCGCGCTCCTCGATCGTGAGGAAGGCGGCCGCGGCCGCATTCAGCTGGAACGCCTCGAGGTCCTCGAGCGTGTACTCGAACGCGTCGGCGAGCAGCGAGAGTTCGCGCGTGAGCGACGTGCGGCTCATCGTGCGGTTGTCGACGTTCACCGTGACAGCGAAGCCGAGCTGGTAGAGCAGGTCGAAGGGGTGGTCCTCGAGCTGCGTCCCCCACGCGGCGATCGCACCGGTCTGCAGGTTCGACGACGGCGAGAGCTCCAGCGGGATCTCACGGTCGCGCACCCAGCGGGCGAGGTCGCCGAAGCGCACCTGCACCTCCTCGCCCTTCTGCTCGACGACGTCGAGGTCCTCGGCGATGCGCACGCCGTGCCCGAGGCGCAGGGCGCGGCCGTCGATGAGGGCCGAGCGGATCGAGTCCAGACCTGCTGCCTCACCCGCGTGCACCGTGGCGGGGAAGAAGGCGGATGCCAGGTAGTCGAACGCCGGGCGCAGGTTCGACGGCGGGAACCCGGCCTCGGGACCGGCGATGTCGAATCCGACCGCGCCGCGCCCACGGTGGCGGACGGCGAGCTCGGCGATCTCGAGCGACCGGTCGGTGTGGCGCATCGCGCTGATGAGCTGGCCGACCCGGATGTCGCGGCCCGACGCCTCGACGGCGTCCTCACCCTCTTCGATGCCCTCCTGCACGGCCTCCACGACCTCGTCGAGGCTCAGACCGCCCTGCAGGTGCTGCTCGGGAGCCCAGCGGACCTCGCCGTAGATCACGCCGTCGGCGGCGAGATCCTCGACGAACTCCTTCGCGACACGGCGCAGGCCGTCGCGGGTCTGCATCACGGCGATCGTGAGATCGAAGGTCTTCAGGTACTCGACGAGCGAGCCGCTGTCGGACTGGTCCTCGAACCAGTCGGCGAGGTCGTCGGCGGCCGCCTCGGGGACCTCGACGCCGACCTCGTCGGCGATCTCGATGATCGTCTGCGGGCGCAGCGCGCCGTCGAGGTGGTCGTGCAGCGAGACCTTGGGGAGCGAGCGGATCGAGACGCCCTCGAGCTTCGCGTCGCCGTGCTGGTCGATGGCCATGGGTGCAGTCCTGTCGTGAGGGGGTCAGGCGGTGATGCGCTCGAGGACGAGCGGAGTGGATGCCGGTGCCTCGGCACCGATCTCCCAGGCGCCCTCGAGCGCCTCGGTGGCACGCGCGAAGCGGTTCTCATCGTCGGCCAGCAGGGTGAACAGCGGCTGTCCGGCCGTCACGGTGTCGCCCGGCTTCACGTGCAGGTCGATGCCGGCGGCGTGGATGACGGGGTCCTGCGCACGTGCCCGGCCCGCCCCGAGACGCCACGCGGCGATCCCGAACGGCAGGGCCTCGAGCCGCGTGATCACGCCGGACTCGGTCGCCGTGACGGTGTGCGTCTCGCGCGCGGTCGGGAGCGCGGCATCCGGGTCGCCGTCCTGCGCTTGGATCATGCGGCGCCAGGAATCCATGGCGCGGCCGTCCTTCAGAGCAGCCTCGACGTCGGCATCGGGCTGACCAGCGAGGGCGAGCATCTCGCGGGCGAGGGCCACGGTGAGTTCGACGATGTCGGCGGGGCCGCCGCCGGCGAGCACCTCGACCGATTCGCGGACCTCGTTCGCGTTGCCGATGGCGAGGCCGAGCGGCGTGTTCATGTCGGTCAGGAGGGCCGTCGTGGCGACACCCGAGTCGGTGCCGAGCGCGACCATCGTGCGGGCGAGCTCGCGCGCCTTGTCGACGTCCTGCATGAACGCGCCGGAGCCGAACTTCACGTCCAGGACGAGCGAGTCGGTGCCTTCGGCGATCTTCTTGGACATGATGCTCGAGGCGATGAGCGGGATCGCCTCGACGGTTCCGGTGACGTCGCGCAGCGCGTACAGGCGCTTGTCGGCGGGGGCGAGCCCCGATCCGGCCGCGCAGATGACGGCGCCGACGCCCTGCATCTGCGCGATCATCTCGTCGTTGCTGAGGGCTGCTCGCCAGCCGGGGATGGCCTCGAGCTTGTCGAGCGTACCCCCGGTGTGGCCGAGGCCGCGGCCCGAGAGCTGCGGCACCGCGACACCGAACGAGGCGACGAGGGGGGCCAGCGGCAGGGTGATCTTGTCGCCGACACCGCCGGTGGAGTGCTTGTCGACGGTCGGCTTGCCGAGACCGGCGAAGCTCATCCGCTCACCGGAGGCGATCATCGCGTCGGTCATGACGCGGATCTCGTCGCGGCTCATGCCGTTCAGCAGCACCGCCATGGCGAAGGCCGCCATCTGCGAGTCCGCGACGTATTCGCGCGTGTAGGCGTCGATCATCCAGCGCAGGGCGTCCTCGGGGACCGCTCCCCCGTCGCGCTTGATGCGGATGACGTCGACGGCGTCGAACGCCTCGACCCCGCTCACCGGGCGGCCTCCAGATCGCGCGGACCGAAGGCGTCGGGCAGGACCTCGTCGATCGTGCGGATTCCCGACACGGTCTCGAGCAGCATCCCGGGGATCGCGAACTCGTTGAGCAGCTGCCGGCACCGCCCGCACGGCATGATCGTCTCGCCGTCGTTGTTGACGCAGACGAACGCGACGAGCTCGCCGCCGCCGGTCATGTGCAGGTTCCCGACCAGGCCGCACTCGGCGCACAGGCCGACGCCGTACGACGCGTTCTCGACGTTGCAGCCGGTCACGATCCGTCCGTCGCTCACGAGCGCCGCAGCGCCCACGCGGTAACGGGAGTACGGCGCGTACGCCTTCTCCATGGCCTCGACGGCTGCCGAACGCAGCTCGTCCCAATCGATGTCGGTCACGACTTCTTCCTCTGTAGTTGAGCGGATGCCGCGGGTCGCGGCATCCCGGTCAGCCCTTGATGTAGGGCTTGCCCGACGCGGCGGGTGCCCGCGACTTGCCGACGACACCGGCCACGACGAAGATCGTCACGACGTAGGGCACCATCAGCATGAATTCGCTGGGCACGGGCGCGCCGATCACGCTGAGCGTGTTCTGCAGGTTCGACGCGAAGCCGAACAGCAGCGCGGCGAGGGTGGCGCGGATGGGGTTCCACTGGCCGAAGATGACGGCGGCGAGGGCGATGAAGCCGGCGCCGGCGGTCATCTCCTTGTTGAACGCGATGCCGTTGCCGATCGTGAAGACCGTGCCGCCGAGGCCCGCGATGGCGCCGGCGAGCAGGACGTTCCAGAACCGGGTCGCGTTGACCTTGATGCCGACCGTGTCGGCGGCCTGCGGGTGCTCGCCGACGGCACGCAGTCGCAGTCCCCACCGGGTGCGGAACATCCCGAAGAACACCGCCGCGACGACGATGTACATGACGTACACGATGATCGTCTGACGGAACAGCACCGGTCCGAGGACGGGGATGTCGCTCAGCAGCGGGATCGGGATGCGGTCGAATCGCGGCGGCTGGTTGAGCGTCGCTGCGTTGGGCTGGAGCACCTGCGAGAACAGGAAGCTCGTGAGGCCCGTGACGAGGACGTTGAGGACGACACCGACGATGACCTGGTCGACGAGGTAGCGGATCGCGAACACGGCGAGGATCGCCGCCACGAGCACACCGGCGACCATCGCCGCCACGAGACCCAGCAGGGGCTGGCCGGTGACGGTGCTGACCACGGCTGCCGTGAAGGCGCCGGCGAGCAGCTGACCCTCGATCGCGATGTTGACGACGCCCACCCGCTCGCCGATGACGCCGCCGAGCGCGCCGTAGATGAGCGGCACGGCGAGGGTGAGGGAGCCCGCCAGCAGACCTACGACGGGGATCGCGGCGCCGGCAGCGGCCCAGGTCAGGAACCCCACGACCACGAGGAGGACGTACGCGACCGTGACCCACAGCGGCGAGCGCCCCGAGGATCGCACGAGGTACGCCGACCCGGCGGTGAGCAGGACCAGCAGCACCAGGATGCCGGTGGTCGTCGCGCCGACCGGGACGACCAGATCGGCCAGCTTGATCACGTCGGTCTGGGTCGACAGGCGGAAGGTGCTCTCACCGCCGCGGGCGGCGACGAGCACGAGCAGCGCGTAGAGGACCGTGAACACCGCGAGGGCGATCGGAGCCTTCCAGCTGCGGATGATGGTGGTCTCGGGCAGCACGTCGGCCGTCGAGGTCTGAACCACGGGGGCGCTCACGCGGCCACCTCCTGCGACTTGTCGGACTGCGCCTTGAGCTTCTTGCGGCGCGCCTTCTCGGCGCGGCGCCGGTCGCGCTCGGGCGAGGGCAGGCCGAAGATCGTGCGGACGAGCGGCGGCGCCGCGATGAAGAGGACGATGAGCGCCTGGACGACGGTCACGATCTCGATCGGGACCTGCTCGGCCGCCTGCATCGAGAATCCGCCCGCCTTGAAGGCACCGAAGAGGATGCCGGCGGCGAACGTGCCCCACGGGGTCGACCGTCCGAGCAGGGCGACGGTGATGGCGTCGAAGCCGATGCCCGCGTCGATGTCGGACGAGAAGCCCGTCGTCACGGTGCCGAGCACCTGGTTCACGCCGGCGAGGCCCACGAGACCACCGGCGAGGAGCATGCCGTAGACGTACATGCGCGGCACGCTGATGCCCGCGACGCGCGCGGCGGCGGGGTTCTCGCCCACGGCCCGGAATTGGAAGCCGAGGCTCGAGCGGTTGAGGATCCACCAGACGACGACCGTGGCGATGATGACGAGGACGAAGCCGAGGTGCAGATTGAACTGCGGTCCGAGGAGGTCCGGCAGGATCGCCGTCTCCTTCATCGCGGGCGTCTTCGGGTTGCTGGAGCCCGGTGCCTGCAGCAGACCCGGGGTACGCAGCATCCACGACACGAGGTAGAACGCGACGTAGTTGAGCATGATCGTGACGATCACCTCGTGCGCACCGGTGCGGGCCTTGAGGAACCCGGCGATGCCGGCCCAGAGCGAGCCCGCCATGATGCCGGCCAGCAGCGCCACCAGCATGTGGATGACGGGCGGCAGGTCGAGACCGAACGCGACCCACCCGGCGGCGGCCGACGCCATCAGCATCTGACCGCGACCACCGATGTTGAACATGCCGATCCGGAACGCGAGCGCGACGCCGAGGCCGGCCGCGATGAGCGGCGTGGCGAAGGTGAGCGTCTCGGTGAGCGGACGGATCGCGCGGGCGAAGGTCGGCGCACCGAAGTTGAAGATCGAGCCCTGGAAGAGGGCGCCGTATGCTCCCGACACCGCCTGCCAGATGGCGACGAACGTGTCACCCGGGCGGGCGAAGAAGTAGCCGGATGCCGCCTGGACGCCGTCGTCGGTCGCCGCGATCATGATGCCGCCGGCGATGAGGGCGAGGACGACGGCCAGGACCGAGATGATCGCGCTGCCCTGCGTGATCTGCAGGAGCATCGTGTGCCACTTGGACGGCTGGGGCGCGTCGGTGCGCGCGGGTTCGGTGGCGACGCTCACGCCGCGACCCCCTCTCCGGGGGCGCTCTCGCCCGCCATCATGAGGCCGAGGACCTCACGTTCCGTGTCTCCCGGGACGATCCCGACGATGCGTCCGCGGTACATGACCATGATGCGGTCGGCGAGGGCGGTGACCTCATCGAGCTCGGTCGAGACGACGATGACCGGCACCCCGGCATCCCGCGTGTCGACGATCCGCTTGTGGATGAACTCGATCGACCCGACGTCGACGCCGCGGGTGGGCTGGGCGGCGACGAAGAGCGACAGGTCGCGGCTGAGCTCGCGGGCGAGGACGACCTTCTGCTGGTTGCCGCCCGAGAGACGGCCGACCGGGGTGTGGATGCCGGGGGCCCGCACGTCGAACTCGGCGAACTTCTCCTGCGCGAACGCCTCGAGCACGCCGCGCTGAACGGCGCCGCCGCGGACGAACGGCTCGCCGTCGGCCCGGTCGAGCATGAGGTTCTCGGCGATCGTGAACGCACCCACGAGGCCGTCCTCGGTGCGGTCCTCGGGGACGAAACCGACACCCTCGTCGAGGATGCGGCGGACGCTGCGTCCCACGAGCTCCGTGCCGTTGAGGGAGATCGAACCGCGCGTCTGCGGCTGGAGGCCGAGGAGCGCCTCGGTGAGCTCGGTCTGACCGTTGCCCTGCACGCCCGCGATGGCGAGGACCTCACCACCGCGGACGGTGAAGCTGACGTCGCTGACGACGACATGGCCGAACGGGTCGACGACCGTGAGGTTCTCGACGACGAGGGCGGCGTCGTTGAGCTTCGGCGCCTCCTTCTGCACGGTCAGCTCGACGGCACGGCCGACCATCAACGAGGCGAGCTCGGCGTTGGACGCGGTCGGCGAGGCCTCGCCGACGACCTTGCCCAGGCGGATGACGGTGATGCGGTCCGCGACCTCGCGGACCTCGCGGAGCTTGTGGGTGATGAAGACGATCGAGGTCCCGGCATCCTTCAACTGACGCATGATCGCGATGAGCTCATCGGTCTCCTGCGGCGTGAGGACGGCGGTCGGCTCGTCGAAGACGAGGACGCGCGCGTCGCGGGACAGCGCCTTGATGATCTCGACACGCTGCTGCACGCCGACGGGCAGGTCTTCGACGAGGGCGTCGGGATCGACGTCGAACCCGAATCGTGCGGAGATCTCGCGGACCTTCTCGCGCGCAGCGGCCAGGTCGAGGAATCCACCGGCTTTGGTGGACTCGTGGCCGAGCATGACGTTCTCGGCGACGGTGAAGACGGGGATGAGCATGAAGTGCTGGTGCACCATGCCGATGCCGGCGTGCATCGCATCGCCGGGGCCGGTGAAGTTCTGCACCTGGTCGTCGAGGAGGATCGCCCCCTCGTCCGCCTGGTACAGGCCGTAGAGGACGTTCATCAGCGTCGACTTGCCGGCGCCGTTCTCACCGAGGAGACAGTGGATCTCACCGGGCTGGACGACGAGGTCGATGTGGTCGTTGGCGACGAGTGATCCGAACCGCTTGGTGATGCCGCGGAGCTCGAGCTTCATAGAGCCGATCCTAAGAGAGGGGCGCGCAGAGCGCACCGGACGCAAAGAACGTGGGGGGCCGGAACTCCGGCCCCCCACGTCCGAAGGGGATTACTGGGCGAGGTAGGAGTCGACCGTGATCGACCCGTCCACGATGCCCGCCTTGATCGTGTCGAGCTCACCCTGCAGGTCGGGCGAGACCTTCGACTCGAAGTCGTGGAACGGCGCGAGGCCGACACCGTCGTTCTCGAGCGTTCCGATGAACGGGGCGGCGTCGAACTCGCCCTTGCCCGCGGCGGTGACGGCGTCCTCGACGCCGACGTCGATCAGCTTGCGGATCGAGGTCAGCAGCAGCTCGGCGACGCTCGGGTCGGTCTCGTAGACGTCCGCGTCGACACCGATGAGGGCGATGTCGCGGCCGGAGTCACGGATGACGGATGCCGCGGACTGGTAGATCGGGCCGCCGACGGGCAGCAGCACGTCGACGCCCTGGTCGACGAGACCCTGGGCGGCGTTGATGGCGTCCTGGTTGGCGGTGAAGCCACCGGTGAACACACCGTCCTTGCCGTCCCAGCCGAGAACCTCGACGTTCTCGCCCTTCTGCTCGTTCCAGTACTCGACGCCCTGACGGAAGCCGTCCATGAAGACCGTGACGGTCGGGTAGGGCTGGCCGCCGAAGGTGCCGACCTTGTCTGCCTCCGAGTACGACGCGGCGGCGTAGCCGGCGAGGAAAGCGGCCTGCGACGTGTCGAACAGCAGCGGCTTGATGTTCGGGGCGTCGGTCTTGCCGTCGAAGTCGTTGTCCACCGGGTCGTCGATCGAGACGTACTCGATGTCGGGGTTGGCCTTCGCGGACTCACCCGCGGCGGATGCCAGGGCGAAGCCGACCGTGATGATCATGGTGCAGTTCTGGTCGACCAGGTTCTGCAGGTTGGGGGCGAAGTCGGTCTCGCTGTCGGACTGGACCGTGATCGGCTCGACGCCGAGCGCATCGGAGGCCTTCTGCAGGCCCTCGAAACCGAGCTGGTTGAACGACTTGTCGTCGAAGCCGCCGAAATCGGACACCATGCAAGGCAGGAAGCCGTCGACGGCTCCGCCGGGCTCAGCGCCGGCGCTGCCGGAGGGGGTGGCTTCGGGTGCGGTCCCACATCCGGCGAGGGCGACGAGAAGGCCCGCTGCGGCGGAGATGCCGACGAGCTTCTTGGGGGTCGAGAGAGTCAATGCAGCCTCCACATTGAAGGCGCCGCGGACTTCGCGGCGGCTCAACTGAAGTTACCTACTGTGACGCCGAGGACGCAGCGTGATCAGGCCGTACGCCGGAATGGTTACAAAGCCGCAATCATCCCGTCACGGGAGCGGCATCCTGCACAATTGCGAATCCCGGATGACGCCGATCAGAGCACGTCGCCGCGCCCGGTGACCTTCAGGGCGTCGACGACGCTCTTGACGCGCTGGGCGTGCTCGGCGGTGGTGACGAGCAGCGCGTCGTCGGTGTCGACGACGACGATGTCCTTCACGCCGATGATGCTGATGACGCGGCTCGTCTGCGACACCACGATGCCGCTGGCCCGGTCCGACAGCACGCGTGCGTTCTGACCGAGGATCGCCAGGTCGGTGCGGCCGCCGGAGTTGAGCTTCGCGAGACTCGCGAAGTCGCCGACGTCGTCCCAGTCGAAGTGGCCCGGCACGACGGCGAGCCGGCCCTTCTCGGCGGCGGGCTCGGCGACGACGTAGTCGATGGCGATCTTCTCGAGCGTGGGCCAGATCCGGTCGACGGCGGGCCCGCGTCGGTCGCGGTCGTCCCAGGCCTCCGCCAGCTCGATGAGCCCGGCGTGCAGGGCGGGGTTGTTGGCCTCGATCTCGGCGAGCAGCACGTCGGCCCGCGAGATGAACATGCCCGCGTTCCAGAGGTAGGAGCGGTCGGCGACGTAGGTCTTGGCGGTCTCGAGGTCGGGCTTCTCGACGAAACGCTCGACCAGCGAGGCATCCCGGGCGCCGTCGACGATCAACTCGCCGCCCCTCTTGATGTAGCCGAAGCCCACGGCGGGCTCGGAGGGCTGGATGCCGATCGTGCAGATGTACCCCTCGCGGGCGACCTCGACGGCGTCGCGCACCGCGAACTCGAAGACGCGCGATCCGCGGATGACGTGGTCGGCCGCGAAGGAGCCGATGACGACGTCGGGATGCCGGCGGTGCAGGATCGCCGCTGCGAGACCGATCGCCGCGGCCGAGTCCCGCGGCTCGGACTCGAGGACGACGTTCTTGTCGGGGATGCCCGGCAGTTGCGCCTCGACCGCGGCACGGTGGGCGCGCCCGGTGACGACGGCGATCCGGTCGGGACCGGCGAGGGGCTCGAGCCGGTTCCAGGTGTCGCGCAGCAACGAATGCCCCGAGCCGGTGAGGTCGTGGAGGAACTTCGGCGCATCCGCCCGCGAGAGCGGCCACAGCCGCGAACCGACGCCTCCGGCGGGGATCACGGCGTAGAAGTCCTCGATGTGTTCGGCCATGCTCCGAACCCTACCGGCCGCCCGTGACGCGCCCGTTCCGGACGCATGACGACGACGGTCGGCCGAGGCCGCGCCCGTGACCAAGATGTTCTAAGGCTCCCCTTCCTCGCCCGGCACCTTCAGGGCCGCTTAGGATGGACGCTGCGCCCGCTTGCGACGATGGGCGACATTCCCTCGGGATGCCGTGACCTCGCCGCGCAGCGCGACCCATCTCACCCAAGGGAGGACGACCGTGTCTGCACCAGCACGCGTCACGCCGTCGGTAGCTGAGACCACGTCCAAGACCCCGCGCGGCACGCTGTACCGCGGCAACGAGGGCATGTGGTCGTGGGTGCTGCACCGCATCACCGGCATCGCCATCTTCTTCTTCCTGCTCGTGCATGTGCTCGACACGGCCCTCATCCGGGTCTCCCCCGACGCATACAACGCAGTCATCGGCACGTACAAGAACCCGATCATGGGTCTCGGCGAGGTCGCGCTGGTCGCCGCCATCGTCTACCACGCGTTCAACGGGCTCCGCATCATCGCGGTCGACCTGTGGCCGTGGGCCACGCGCCACCAGCGTCAGCTGTGGTGGGGTGTGCTCGCCGTCTGGGCCGTCACGCTCGTCGGGTTCTCCGCCCGCCACCTTCCGAACGTCTTCTCGCACATGGGAGGCGAGCGCTGATGACCGCCGACACCCTCGTCGCGCCCCGCACCCCGCAGGGCAAGGCCGCCGTCCGCAAGAAGGGCCCGAACCTCGAGAAGTGGGGCTGGGTCTTCATGCGCGTCTCGGGCGTGCTGCTGATCGTGCTCATCTTCGGTCACCTCTTCGTCAACCTGATGGTCGACGACGGCATCTCGGCGCTCGACTTCGCCTTCGTCGCGGGCAAGTTCGCGAACCCGTTCTGGCAGTGGTGGGACGTGCTGATGCTGTGGCTCGCCTTCATCCACGGCACCAACGGCATGCGCACGATCGTCAACGACTACGTCACCAACGCGAAGGTGCGGAAGGTGCTCGTCACCAGCCTGTGGGTCGTCGCCGGATTCATGATCCTGCTGGGCACCCTCGTGGTCTTCACCTTCGATCCCTGCATCCCCAACCTCGACGGCAGCGTTCTGGCCGAGGTCTGCAAGGCACAGGGCTGAGCCGGCCCCCGTCGGCACGCAAACGCATAGAACAGAGGCAATCGTCACGTGAGCACTCAGACCGCGGACTCCGTCGTCAAGGACGGCGTCCACTACCACCAGTTCGATGTCGTCATCGTCGGCGCCGGTGGCGCCGGAATGCGCGCGGCCATCGAGGCCGGGCCCGGGGCGAAGACCGCCGTCATCACGAAGCTCTACCCCACGCGCAGCCACACCGGCGCGGCGCAGGGCGGCATGGCTGCGGCACTGGCGAACGTCGAAGAGGACTCGTGGGAGTGGCACACCTTCGACACCGTCAAGGGCGGCGACTACCTCGTCGACCAGGACGCGGCCGAGATCCTCGCGAAGGAGGCCATCGACGCGGTCATCGACCTCGAGAACATGGGCCTGCCCTTCAACCGCACGCCCGACGGCAAGATCGACCAGCGCCGGTTCGGCGGCCATACCGCCGAGCACGGCAAGAACCCGGTCCGCCGCGCCTGCTACGCCGCCGACCGCACCGGCCACATGATCCTGCAGACGCTGTTCCAGAATTGCGTCAAGCTCGGCATCAACTTCTTCAACGAGTTCTACGCGCTCGACCTGATCACGGTGAAGGATGCCGTGGGTCGCACCGGCATCGCGGGTGTCGTCGCCTACGAGCTCGCCACCGGCGACCTGCACGTCTTCCACGCGAAGGCCGTCATCTTCGCCACCGGCGGCTTCGGCAAGATCTTCAAGACCACCTCGAACGCGCACACCCTGACCGGTGACGGCGTCGGCATCGTGTGGCGCAAGGGTCTGCCGCTCGAGGACATCGAGTTCTTCCAGTTCCACCCGACAGGCCTGGCGGGTCTCGGCATCCTCCTCACCGAGGGTGCCCGCGGCGAGGGCGCGATCCTCCGCAACGCCTCGGGTGAACGCTTCATGGAGCGCTACGCCCCCACCATCAAGGACCTCGCCCCCCGCGACATCGTCGCCCGGTGCATGGTCAAGGAGGTCCTCGAGGGCCGCGGCGCCGGCCCGAACAAGGACTACGTCTACCTGGACTGCACCCACCTCGGCGCAGAGGTCCTCGAGACCAAGCTCCCCGACATCACCGAGTTCGCCCGCACCTACCTGGGTGTCGACCCGGTCGTCGAGCCGGTGCCGGTCATGCCGACCGCGCACTACGCGATGGGCGGCATCCCGACCAACACCAAGGGTGAGGTCCTCGCCGACAACGACACCGTCGTCCCCGGCCTCTACGCCGCCGGCGAGTGCGCGTGCGTGTCGGTGCACGGCGCGAACCGCCTCGGCACGAACTCGCTGCTCGACATCAACGTCTTCGGCAAGCGCTCGGGTCAGAACGCGGTCGAGTACGTGAAGACGGCCGCGTTCATGCCCCTCCCCGAGGACCCCGCGAAGGAGGTCCGCGAGATGATCGAGGGCCTGCGGAACAACACCGGCACCGAGCGCATCTCCACCCTCCGCAAGAAGCTGCAGGAGGAGATGGACGCCAACGCCCAGGTGTTCCGCACCGAGGAGACGCTCACCAACGTCATGGGCACGATCAACGACCTGCGCGAGCGGTACAAGAACGTCCACGTCGACGACAAGGGCAAGCGTTACAACACCGACCTGCTCGAGGCCGTCGAGCTGGGCTTCCTGCTCGACATCGCCGAGATCGTCGCCTACGCCGCCCGCAACCGGCGTGAGAGCCGCGGCGGTCACATGCGCGAGGACTACCCCGACCGCGACGACGAGAAGTACATGCAGCACACGATGGCCTACCTCACGGGCGACCCGCACTCCGCGAACCCCGAGGACCACATCCGCCTGGACTGGAAGCCGGTCGTGTTCACCAAGAACGAGCAGGGCGAGTACAACTACCCGCCGATGGAGAGGAAGTACTGATGACCATCGTCGATTCCGACGCTCCGACCGGCACGAAGGAGTCCACCGACTCCGGCATCCAGTCGTACCTGGTCACCTTCATCATCCGGCGCTTCGACCCCGAAGTGGATGCGGAGCCCCGCTGGGTGGACTACGACGTCGAGATGTACCCGACCGACCGCGTGCTCGACGCGCTGCACCGGATCAAGTGGGACGTCGACGGCACGCTGAGCTTCCGTCGCTCGTGCGCGCACGGCATCTGCGGCTCGGACGCCATGCGCATCAACGGCCGCAACCGCCTGGCCTGCAAGACGCTGATCAAGGACCTCGACATCTCGAAGCCGATCTACGTCGAGGCGATCAAGGGCCTGCCGCTCGAGAAGGACCTCATCGTCGACATGGACCCGTTCTTCGAGTCCTTCCGCGACGTGCAGCCCTTCCTGCAGGCGAACACCGCGCCCGAGCCGGGCAAGGAGCGCATCCAGTCCATCAAGGATCGCGCCGTTTACGACGACACCACCAAATGCATCCTCTGCGCCGCGTGCACCTCGTCGTGCCCCGTGTTCTGGACCGACGGTCAGTACTTCGGCCCCGCCGCGATCGTCAACGCGCACCGCTTCATCTTCGACTCGCGCGACGACGCGGGCGACGTGCGCCTCGACATCCTCAACGACAAGGAGGGCGTGTGGCGCTGCCGCACGACCTTCAACTGCACCGAGGCCTGCCCCCGCGGCATCGAGATCACGAAGGCCATCGCCGAGGTCAAGCAGGCGGTCCTGCGCGGCTGACCGCCCGATACCCTCGAGGCGTGACCTCGGACGACACGACGCCTCCCCTGCGCGAGCGGTGGGAGGCGTCTCGTCTGCGGGAACGCCTCGACCAGCCGATCGAGCGCGCGACGCAGATCACCCGCCGGACGGTCGCCTCGTTCCCGGTGCGGGTGTGGCGGCACTTCCTGCGTCGGAACGGGTTCCTGCTGGCGGCATCCATCAGCTACCAGTCCCTGTTCGCGCTGTTCGCGACGCTGTACTCGGCGTTCGCCGTGGTCGGCCTGTGGCTCGGCGGGTCGCAAGCGGCGATCGACGGCCTCATCCGGGTCGTCAACTCCTACATCCCGGGCTTCATCGGTGAGGCGGGGCCCGTGGATCCCGACGACGTGGCGTCGATCGCCCGCGACAGCGGCAGCCTGCTCGCCGTCACCGGAACGATCGCCCTCGGTGTCGCCGTGTGGACCGCCATCGGGTTCGTCACCTTCACCCGACGGGCCGTCCGCAACATCTTCGGGCTGCCGTTCGACACCCGCAGCTTCGTGCTGCTGAAACTCGGCGACCTCGTCGCGGCGATCCTGTTCGGCGCCGCGCTCGTCCTCGGCGCCGGCCTGGGGCTGGTCGCCGGCGGTGTCCTGACGCAGGCGTTGCGGTGGCTGGAGGTCGACGTGCCCTCATCGGCCGCCGAACTCGCCAGCCGGATCGGGTCGGTCGTCGTCAGCGTCGCGCTCAACTCCGCCGCTCTGACGCTGCTGATCCGCTTCCTCACCGGGACCTCGCTGCCGTGGCGCTCCATCATCCCCGGGGCGACCGCCGGCGGCGCGGCGCTCGCGCTCCTGCAGCTGGGCTTCGGTTTCCTCGCCGCCTACTCACCCACCAACCCCCTGCTCGCCACCTTCTCCGTCGTCGTCGGACTGCTGCTGTGGCTGCGTCTGGCCGGGATCGTGATGCTCGTCGCGGCATCCTGGATCGGGGTCGCGGCTCGGGATGCCGACATCCCCCTCGCGCCCCCGACCGCCGAGCAGCAGCGCGCCGCCGAGCGCGAGGCGCTACGGGTGGTCGCCGAGGCGGGCGTGCGCGAGGCCCGGTCGGCGCTCGCC